>NZ_JAQSLK010000007.1 GCF_028649595.1 Campylobacter magnus | reverse complement strand
GGTATGTGAAGTTTAATCTTAAAACTATTTAACTATATAAAATAGTTTGGCTCGATTAGATCACTTGTTTAGATTTCAAAGATTGACTTTGTATTCGTTTAACATAAAAAAATATTAAAAAACACGCTAAAATAATGAAATAATCATATTTCAGCAAGGCTTTTCTCCAAAAGCGAGCTGAAATTATACAAGTGCTTTGCTTAAAGTTTGATTAAAATTAAAAAGTTTTTTAAAAAGTTTTTTAAAAAGTTTTTAGGGAATTCTAAAATTGGGTAGGGAATTCTAGGTGGAATTCTAGAATTCCTAAGTAAAATTCTAGAATTCCTAAGTAAAAATCTAGAATTTCTAAGTAAAATCTAGAATTCCTAAGTAAAATTCTAGAATTCCTAAGTAAAAAATACCCCCCAACCCCCAAAAACTAGTAGATGCGAAGCAAAAAAACTAGGGAATTCTAGATTAAAATAATTATTGCTTAAGATCAAGCAAGGTTTGTAGCATTCTTTCTACTGTTGTGATGATCTTGGCTGCTGCGCCGTAGCTTGATTGAAACTTTATTAGATTTGAGAGCTCTTCGTCTATATTTACGCCGCTCACGCTTTGCCACTCTTGGACTGAGGTGTTGTTTATAGCGGTGTTTGTTACATGTTGAGATTTCACGCTTGCGGTGTCGCTTGCGATGTCTGTCGTGAAGTAGCGGTAGTAGCCGCTAATAGTCTCGGTAGACTCTCCTGTGCTAAGGCTATTAAAATAAAAGCGCTGATTTTGCATATTTACCATATCATTAGCCATTTCATTATCGCCTGCAAGCGGGCTTTTGCCACCTTTTATAAGAGCGCTGTCGTGGTTGATATCATCGTCTGGGCGTATGCTAGCAGCACTTTGACCATCTAAAAACTTTGAAAGCCCCAAGGTGCCTGCAAAGTTCGTGCCATTATCTTCAATAGCGATGAAATATCCACTTGGATAGCGATCAGTTGGCTTAAATGAGATGTTTCCTGTCTTGCTAATTGGGTCGTAGGCATAAACTGCCTTAAAATAATCATCTAGGTCGTTTGTAAGGTTATTATCGCCATTATCATCTCTATTCATATTAAAGTCATTTACAATAGAATTGCCCCTAGTGATATCATTTAGCGTGGTTGCTGCATTTATTGCGATATTACGCTGTGCTACTACTTGCCCTTGGGTGTTGTAGACCTTTACGGTAAACTCGCCATCTTTTATACCGCTATCAAAGTTTTGTAGAGTTGTATCGTCTTTTACATCTTTTAGATAGTCTGAGACCATCTCAGTACTAGCTGAACTAGCATAGATACTATTTGTTTGCGTAACTAGAGTTTTGGCAAAAGCATCAAGATTGTCTTGGTATTTTGTAATAAGTCCATCTGTAAAACTGCCATCGCCATTTGGCACGCGACCCCTTAGATCTAGCATGGCTGCGATTTTTCCACTAGTAAAACGAGCACTGATATCAATGCGGCTCTCATCATTTAGCTCATAATAAGGCACTGCGTAGCCGTTTTCTGTGAATTCTGTATTTAGCTTGATTGGATGGTAGTTTGAGCCATCTACGATTGTGATACCATTTATGCTAAGAGTGTAGTTTCGTCCCATATCATAGATAGTAGCATCGTCTTTATATAAAGTCCTTGAGCTTATATCTTCTTTGAACGAATCAATATTTGTAAGCTTGCTAAGACGCAATTCTAGCTCATCACGCTTATCGCGCAAGTCGTTGCCATTTACGCTGGTGTTTATTTCTATGCGTTGCAAATCAGCATTTATTTCGCTGATTTGCTTAGCGATTTCATTTACTTCTTCTATAGTTAGCAAAAACTGCTCATTTACAGTGCTTCTTATCTCTTCAAGCTCGTTGTAGGCTGTGTTTATATCGTTTGTTAGAATTCTAGTTGCGTTTAGTAGCACGGTTTTTTGTGAGGCTTCAGCTGGGTTTGAGGCATAGTCATTCCACGCTGCATAATAGTCTTTTAAATCCTGAAAAATTCCACTATCAGCAAGGTCTGGAAAGCGGTTTGTAATTTCTGTTAAAATTTGCTCTTTATAGCCTGTATCAGATAGGTTTGAGTATGAACTAGTCATTTTTTGGTAAGCATACTCATCGTGCATACGGACGATTTGTTGGACATTTGTGCCAAGTCCTATATCTCCGCCTGCTCTGTGAAGCCCCTCTCTTGCTTGTTGGATCACTCTTTGGCGAGTATAGAACTCGTTGTTTGCGTTTGTTATGTTATTTCCAGTGGTTTGGATTTGGATTTGGGCAGCGTTTAAGCCAGAGTTGCCTATGTATAAAGAATCAAAAATTCCCATTTTTACACCCTTGCTTTAAAAATTTCATCTTTGCTAGAACCAAGCGCTTTATCAGTATAGCTATTTTGTGTTGGTTTGCCTAGCATCACGCCTACAAGTGAGTCAAAAAACTCCTTTACCACCACCACGCTTTTTGCGTATTCTCTATTTACATCTTTTAGCTCTAATAATACTGTGCGAAGCTCGCTTAGCTTGTCTTTTATCTCATCATCAAGAAGCTCAGCGATGTTCTTTTCTGCGTGCTTCGAGGCTAGTTTTACTAGCTCTGCATCTAGGGCTTTTTTATTTGTTTCAAAGGCTGCAAGAAGCTTGGTTTTAAGCTCTGAGTGGGGGCCGACCTCGTCATGTTTAGCTTGTTTTATGTTTTCTATATCTTCTTTTGTGAGTGCTATTATCTTTGCTAAGCACTCAATTGAGTCGTTTAGGTATTTTTTTATCATTTTAGGCTCCGAAAAATATTTCAAGCCAGTTCGTCAGCTATCCTAGTTGCTAGAGTTTTTAAATCTAGTTTATACTCACCTTTATTTATTTGCTCGGCGATTTTTTCTAGTTTGCCTTGGCTGGCTTGTGTTTGTTCTTGTTTTATCCTAGCTGTTTCGCTTGGTTTTGCGATATAGCTGGCACCTGTGCTAACTGGGCTAATCATAAGCTTTTCCTTAAAAGATATTTAGCATCTAAATCGGCTAAAAGCAAAGATTATTTAGCCCTTTCTAGTAAATAATCATAAATCATATCACTAAATCCAAATCCACCTGAGAGTGCCTCACTCATCGTCTGGCGATACATTGAGCCGTATATTTCATCTCCTGCGTCCTTGCCAAAGAGTGGATTTTCAGTCTTTATAGCAATATCAAGCACCATTTTTACAAAAAAGCTCTCAAAAGCATCAGTTTGTTCTCTAAGCGCTTTGGTATCAATGCCATTTACTAGCTCTTTTTGCTCTTTAAAATTGGCTTTAAACTCAGCACTTGGCTTAGTGTTTTTTTCTAAAGCCAAGTCTAGCTCGCTAGCAAAACTAGAATTCCCTATTTCAGCGTTTCTTGCTGTTAGCGCATCTATTTTGCTTGCGTTATAAGCATTTATGGCTAAGGTATTATCTATCATCAAATCACCTCCAAGTTAGCGTGGATTGCGCCTGCTCTTTTTAGATTTTCTAAGATCGCAATTATATCTTTTGGCGAAGCACCTAGCTTATTTAGTGCTCTTGCTACATTTGCTACTGTGGTATCAGTGCCTACATTTAGCGTGTTATTGCCCGCATTTATGCTCGTGTTATCGCCGATATCTAGCACATTTGGAGCTGGCGTATCGCCAGCTGGGGCGTAAGTGTTTGGCTCTATTTTTAGCGTGATACCGCCGTGGCTGATGATGGTAGGCTCTACTTTTACGCCCACACCGCTTACTACTGTGCCTGTGCGCTCATCAATTACTACTTTTTGCTCTGCGCTGTAATCCACATCAAGCTCAAGCACAGCTGCCATGAACTCCACCATGCTCATATTTTCTGGCTTTTGAATTTGCAAAGTGCGTGGGTCAATTGCTAGTGCTGAGTTGCTAAAGCGAGCGTTTATCGCATCTTGGAGTTTTTTGGCTGTATCAAAGCTAGAGTTTTTCAGGCTTAGACTTGCGTTTGTAGCTGTGGCAATGTCGTAGGCTACTTCTCGCTCGATTATGCCGCCGCCTGGGATAGTGGCTGCGGTAGGGTGATTGCCACCACGGCCTACTGAGCCACCTAGTGCTAGCGCGCCTTGGCCTAGAGCGTAGATTTCACCATCCACGCCTTTTAGCGCAGTTAGTAGTAGCGTGCCGCCCATTAGGCTTTTAGCATCGCCGATTGAGCTTACTGAGATGTCTATGGTATCGCCTTGGCGAGCGAAGGCTGGTAGGCGTCCTGTTACCATTACAGCAGCTACATTTTTACTTTTTATATCATTTGGGCTTAGTTTTACATTTACGCTTTGTAGCATATTTGCGATTGATTGGATAGTAAACTTTGAGCTAGAGCCATCGCCAGTGCCGCTAAGTCCTACTACAAGGCCATAGCCGATGACTTGGTTTTCACGCACACCGATTACGCTAGCTAGGTCTTTTACCTTTGCGCTATAAGCTGCTGCGATAATAAATGCTAGTAAGAAAATATATCTCATTTTTAGCCTTTTTGCTAATTTTAGAAAATAACAAGCAAAAGGTGTTCCAAAGTGATTTTAAGGTATAAATATCAGTAAGAAATCTAGAATTCCTAAGCATTTTCTACTAGGAATTCTAGATTTAAAGTTGTAGGAATTCTAAAATCTAGAATTCCTAATAACTCTTAGTGAAGGTTGCGCCAAACTTTGTTTTTCCAAAGAATAACTAGAATTCCAAGGATAAGAAAATATCCCATAATCCAAAGACCAAGGCTCTCGCGCTCTTCTTTTTTGCTATCGCCGACGCTTTGCATATAAGCTACTACTTGATTCTGCGCTTGTTCATTTAGACCAACGCGTGGCATTGAAGTGCCATTTAGCATTTTTTGAGGGTCGTTGATGAAGTTGTGTAGATACTCTATGCTGCGGCTGCGGATATACATAGATAGATCAGGTGGTGTAATACCAAGGTAAGCTTTGATCTCTTGTTTGTTACCAGCGGCAAATACATTGTCGTATTTCATATCATGGCAGCGAGCACAAGCGCTTTCAAACACTTCTTTATTACTCATCTCTTTAGGAGCTATGCTTTTTAGGTAAGCTACGATGTGAGCGATTTCTTCGTTTAGATTACCACCTGCGCCAAAGAACGCTGGCATCTCAAATGGTCTCTCATCGCCAAATTTATGAGTAACTTTCAAAGCTCTAGCAGGGTCTTTGATAAGTGCTGCTAAGAACTTCTCATCATACAAATAAGCAATATTGCTAATATCGCTTGGGGCTACGCTCATACCGCTAGCTGCTGTTTTATAATCGTTTGGATTTTCCATGCCAGCTGCTTTTAGTCCATGGCAGCCTGTACAGCCTGCCATTTGGATTAGCTCAGCACCTTTTGCGGCATCACCCTTTGCTAGATCGATAGCCTTGATCTCATCCCAGAATCTAATGTTTTCTTGGACGATAGCATCAGCGTACTCATAGTCTTTTTTAGCCTTAGTGATGGCTGCTTCTTCGCCTGATTTTGTAGCTTCGTCGATTTTTACTTGAAAAGCAGATAGTCCAGCCATTGCTTGTTCGTAGTCTTCTTCAGCGAAGTTAAAATTCGCAGGGGCTACATGCGGATTCATAACCGAATGAGCAAGAGGCTCCACACCCCAGTAAGTAACCGCAGTAACTACGACTACTACGATAAATGATACTAGTTGTTTCATTTTGCAGCCTTTCTTTCTTTAATAGTAATGATAGGAAGAACTACAAGAAGTAGCACCAAATATCCTACAGATGCATAAAAGCCTACCCAAGCGTTAAAGTCTGTTGGTGGCAATTTTCCATAGATTGTAAGAATAATCAAATCAATCAAGAAAATCCAGAACCAAATGAAAAATGCAGGGCGCTTGTGAGCAGGGGCTACAACATCGCTTCTATCTAATAAAGGCATCAAAATAAGTGAAATTCCAGCAAAGCCCATAGCCGCAGAGCCGATATCAGCTGCTTTTAGCGTCATAAAGCCAAGTGGGATATCAAAGAAAAAGCCACGCAAAATTTCGTATTGCCACAGAAAATACCACTCTGGATAAATGTGTAGTGGAGTTTTACCTGGATCTGCTGGGTCAAAGTTAATAGGATCCATAGCAAAGTTAAAATGGAAGCAAACTAGATAGATAAAGAAAATCATAAAGAAGCTTACATACATGAAATCCTTGCTAAGGAATGCTGGCCAAAATGGAATTACTTTGCTCTCTTTTGTTTTGCCCTCAAGGTATTTCTCAGCCTCTACTTCAAAGTCTATTTCTTCGCCCTCAAGGTTGTTTACATGTGGGACGCGTAGAGTGTAGAAGTGAACTACAATAGTCATAATAATAACAATAGGCAATAAGCAAACATGAAGCATGAAAAAGCGAGTTAGCGTAGGGTCGCTTACAGCGAAATCACCTCTAATCCACTCAACCAAAGCCTCGCCGATAACTGGAATTCCGCCAAATAGATTTGTAATAACCATAGCCGCCCAGTAGCTCATTTGCCCCCAAGGTAGCATATATCCACTAAAGGCCTCAGCTGAGAATACAAGGAAAAGCACCATACCAGTAATCCAAATCATCTCGCGGCCTTTTTTATAAGAACCGTAGTAAATGCCTGTAAACATGTGAATATAAATCACAAGGAAAATAACAGAAGCCGCAACTGCGTGAATATGTCGCCATAGCCAGCCGTATTCTACTTCTTGCATTATAGTGTAGTTTACGCTATCAAATGCTAGTTTTGCATCTGGTTTGTAGTACATCAGTAGTAGCAAACCGCTCACAAAAAGCAAGGTGAAAAGCACAGTTAGCACCACGCCCATCGCCCATAGCCAGCTAATGTTTTTTGGTACCCAGTACTGCGCTGCTAAGACATTCCAAAGCTTTGTTAGAGCTATTCTTTGATCAAACCAGTCTTTTACACTGGTAGCTTTTGTAATATGTGCCATTTACTCCCCCTTATGCCTGAGCCATGAGTTTTTCATACTCTGGGCCAGTTTCACCAAGCACTAGTTTTGTGCCATCTATCCTAAATGGTGGGATATCAAGAGGACGAGGTGGTGGCCCAAAGGTGTTTAGACCGCTGTCGTCAAACTCGCCACCATGGCAAGCGCATTTAAATTGTTTATTAGCTGCGTTCCAGCTAGGAATACAGCCAAGATGAGTACAAAGCCCGATAACTACCATATAACGACCATCGCCGATAACTATATCACGATTATCATTTGGTTTCATATCAGCTGATTTTTTGACTATAAAAATAGGTTTTTTACGCCACTCAACTTGTGAGAACTCACCGTCTTTTAGCGGACTAAGGTCTACTGTAGTAAAACCAGCCGCACGCACGCTAGGTAGTGGATCCCAAGTCTTTTTCATCGCGCCAAGCGCAAAAAGACCACCCACTGCTGCAACAGCACCAAAACTAAACCCGATAAAACCGCGTCTAGAAGTGCAACCACAGCCATTAGAATGATTTGTTTGCATATTTCATCCCTTTCAAAAAATTAAAAACTTGGCATTTTAGCATTATTAAGTTAAAAAATTATTTAAAGAATAGGGAATTCTAGAATTCCTAACTAGAATTCCTTAGATTGTAGAGAATTCTAGAATTTTAGAATTTTAGAATTCTAACATAATTTACTAGGGAATTCTAGAATTCCCAAAAGATTACAAAAAACTATAAAAATAAAAAAAGGGACTTTTAGCTAAGCCAAAAGTCCCCAAAAAAACACAAAGAAGCACTAGGAATTCTAGAATTCCTAACTAGCTAAAACTCTTAGTAGCCTTGGTCTATCATCGCATCAGCCACTTTTCTAAAGCCAGCGATATTTCCACCAAGCACCAAATCACCTGGTCTGCCAAACTCCACAGAAGTCTCATAGCTAATATCAAAAATATGCTTCATAATGCCTTGAAGTCTAGCATCTACTTTCTCAAAGCTCCAAGACTCCATAGCCGCATTTTGCGCCATTTCTAGACCGCTGGTTGCCACGCCACCTGCGTTTGCAGCTTTTGCTGGGCCGTATAAGAAATCGCTTTTTGCCGCCATAAACTCCATCGCATCAAGTGTGCTTGGAAGGTTTGCGCCCTCAGCTAGCAAGCGGCAGCCGTTGTTATATAGCACTTCGATATCTGCTAGGCTAACTTCATTTTGAGTAGCACAAGGGAAAGCTGCGTCGCATTTGACATCCCAAACGCCGTTTCTGCCAGCTTTATACTCGCTAACTGGGATAAATTTGCTACCAGCTTTGCGAACTGAGTATTCTCTTAGACCTACGCGCTCTACTTCTTTTAGTTGTTTTAGCAAGGCTACATCGATACCCTCAGCATCGTAGATATAGCCAGTTGAGTCGCTTACTGTAACTGGTTTTGCGCCAAATTGATATAGTTTTTCGCAAGTATAGATTGCCACATTTCCAGCTCCACTTACTGTGCAAGTTAAGCCCTCAAAGCCACGACCTGCTTTTTTAAGCATTTCGTTAGCAAAATAAACTAGACCATATCCAGTAGCTTCTGTTCTAACTAGCGAGCCGCCCCAGCTTAGTCCTTTGCCTGTTAGAGTTCCTTCAAAGCGGTGTTTGATGCGTTTGTATTGACCAAACATATAGCCGATTTCTCTGCCGCCTACGCCGATATCGCCAGCAGGCACATCGATAACATCACCAATGATTTCGTGAAGTGCGTTCATGAAAGCTTGGCAAAATCTCATAATCTCGCCATCGCTTTTTCCTTTTGGATCGAAGTTTGCGCCACCTTTTGCGCCACCCATGCTAAGACCTGTTAGTGAGTTTTTAAAGATTTGCTCAAAGCCAAGAAACTTGATAATATCAAGATTTACGCTAGGATGAAAGCGAAGACCGCCTTTATATGGCCCGATAGCTGAGTTAAACTGCACGCGGTAACCATAGTGGCTCTCTGGCTCGCCCTTGTCATTTGCGTAAGTAATACGGAAGATGTTTGTGCGCTCAGGCATAACCATGCGATCTACCACTTTATGTTTTATGTATTTTGGCTCTCTATCAAGCACTGGCTCTAAGGCACGCAAAATCTCAGTTGCTGCTTGTTTGAAAGTAACTTGTCCAAGGCTGGTTCTTTCTATATAATCAAGAACATCGCTTATGTAATCATGTGCGTTCATCACACCCTCCTAAAATAAAATTATGAAAGAATTATAAAAAAATTTTCTTTAAGTTTTGCTTAATTTTTATTTTTTAAGCAAAAAAATTATTAACCATCAGTAAAGTTATAATTTAATCTAGAATTCCTAGTGTATTTTTGCTTCGCATCCGCTGGTTGGGGGTTAGGGGGTATTTTTAGATATGAAATTTTGCGTAGGAATTCTAGATTTTGCTAGGGAATTCTAGATTTTGCTAGGGAATTCTAGAATTTCTAAGTAAAATCTATGCTTTAAAATATAAGCTTCGTGAGCGTGAGATAAAGATTTTTAGGGCTTTTTGTTCTTTTTTGCCGATTTTATAGTAAATTAGTTTTAGATACTCTAAAATATCATTTTGGCTTATTTGACGACTTTGTGAGTAGGAATTTAATATATAACGTGGTATTTTTATATTTTTATTTAAGAAAACTTTAATAATTTTTTCATAAGCTTTTTTATTTTTTACACAGGCGAAACGACCAAAGACAAAGGGCAAAGCTGTCTTTTGCTCCCATAAATTCGCTAAGTCATAAAAGTCCTGTGGGGCTTTTAAATACGCTTTTAAAGCCTTATCACCTATTAGCACTTTGCCTTTTATGCCTAGCACTTTTGCTAGCATATTTGAGCTGCGGCTTTGGGCGTCTTTTTGAGATTTTGATCCTTTTTCTACTAGCACAGAGTTTACTCTGCCCTTAGCACAAATACCAAAATCTAGCTGTTTATAACGCCTTGCTTCTATGCTAGAAATCACCCCAGCATCAATGCGCCTAGCACGCAAATCATCGCAAAGTTTGCTAGGCGTGCCTTTTTTTAGCTCTATGCTTTTTTTAGTAGCGTTTTGTAATCTTGAGGCCTTTAAAAATACATGAAAAGGCAAAAGGTTTAAATAATCAATCTTGCCTAAAATCATGAAATACTCTCAAACATACACTGCGCCTCTAAATCGCTAATAAGCGTAGAAATCGCTTCATCAAAATACGCTTCTTGTTCTTTTTTACTCTCAATTAACACCTTTTTACCATCTATTATGCGGCTTGGAGCAGCGTTGTTTTTTTGACAAAGTTCTACAAAATGTGCCACTATATCAGCCTTTGAGTGCGTCCCGTCCATCATAAAAACAGCCTCGCAGTCGTTTTTGTGTAGGGCATAAACACCGTTTTTTGGCGTACATAGCACGAAGTTTTTATTCTCAGGGCTTGCTAAAAAGCGCAAAAAGCTTAAATAATCAGCCCTAATGCGACTTTTGCCAGCTTCGTATTTAATAGCATTAAAAGGCACAGAGCTAAAATAAATCGCCACATCAAACTTGCTAATAAGCTCAAAAACGCACTCTGCTAGCCTGCCTCCAGCAATCTTGCTAGCCTCATCACAGCTAATCGTGCCAGGATAAGCATCAAGCAAAGCACAGATTAGAGCATGACTGACGGAATTTTTGCTACGCTCTTTTAGACTCTGGCTTTTAGCCTTTATGCCGATAAAAAGTCCAGAGAATTCTAGATCTTTGTATTCTAGTTTTAGTGCGCTTTCATTTTCTTTTAGCGTCAAAAGCGAGTGGCGAAAGGCTGTGGCGTTAAGAAAATCGTGCATTTGCTCTTTTTGAACTCTGCTAGCAAAGCTTGCTTTTTCATACTGCCTTAAAGCCTCGTGAGCCAAAACCTTGGTATCAAAGCAAAGCTGCATATCATCAACATAAGCTAGTCCAGCATCCTGCCCATCAGCCACAAAGTCGCAAAAATACGCAGGATAGTTACAAAGCTCTAAATAATCATGAATCAAATAATGCCTAGGCAAATGAGAAATCGTCCCAAGCGCAGCCTTTGCCTGCCTTGTTACTAGCTGGTAGCCCTCATTTGCAAGATCTGTGCGGTAAAACGCCTGTTCAAAAGCAAGTGCCCCTAAAGCCACATCTAGCTTGCGTTCAGGCTCATCTTCTACGCTTATATCGCTACTAGCAAAGCGCATAAAATCGCGCGTGATTTCTTTAAATTTCCAGCCAGGATAGACATTGTAGCTTATCATCGCTACACCATCTTTGCTAAGCAGTTTGCTACAAAGCTCTAAAATCGCCTTTTGCACAAATGGTGGCACCCAGCTATAAACGCCGTGAGCGATGATATAATCAAACTTCTGCGAGCCAAAATGCGCCACGGCATCGCAAATATCAAGGCAGAGCAAATCTATATTTTTGATACCGATTTTTTTTAGGGCAGTTTTGCCGTTTTTGATCTGCGCTTTTGAGAGGTCAATGCCACTAAATTGAGCATCTTTAAAAATAAGGGCTTGGGCGATGAGATTGCCGCCGCTTGCACAGCCGATTTCTAGCACTTTTGCGCTATTTGGAGCTTTTGGGTTTAGACCTCGCAGCCTAGCTCTTGCGTGAAGATTAGCGATGAAACTTTGTTCGTAAGCGTGGCTAGCGTAGTTTGCGGCTTCGTAGCTTTTGGCTATTGCGTCATTTATCATTTTTTAACCTTTTTGCGCTTCTTGTGCTTTTGGCTTTTAGGAATTCTAGAATTCCGTCATTACGAGGCTTTGAAAAAAGAGGGAGCAATCTCATTCAAAATTCCGTTTAAAATTCCGTCCAAAATTCCTTAGCTCTGTATCATCCCCCGACTTGCATTTTTTGTCATCCTCGGGCTTGACCCGAGGATCTCATCACAGAGAATTCTAAAATTCCGTCATTGCGGAATTCCGTCATTGCGAGAGAGCAAAGCGACTGAAGCAATCTCGTTCAAGGCTTAATAAATGAGATTGCTTCGCTTCGCTCGCAATGACGAATTTTAGGGAATTCTAAAATTCCTTAAGATAAAAAATACCCCCTAACCCCAACCAGCGGATACGAAGCAAAAAAACCTAGGAATTTTAGAATTCCCAAAGTGAATTCCATATAGAGATCCCCCAAAGGGGCTGGGGGATGACAGGGAATTCTAAAATTCCTGCTACTCGCAAATTTCGTTTTTTTCGTTTACATGCACGATTTTTGGCTTGAAAGTAGCAGCACTTCGCTCATCAATTAAAGCGTAAGCTACTACGATGATGATGTCGCCAATTTGCGCTAAGCGAGCGGCTGCGCCATTTAGACACATGTCTCCCTTTTTGCCCTTTATTGCATAAGTTGCAAAACGCTCGCCGTTATTTATATTTAGCACTTCTACACGCTCGTTTTCGTAGATATTTGCCGCTTTTAAAAGCTCTTCATCAATAGTAATCGAGCCTATATAATTAAGATTTGCGTCGCTCACCGTGGCTCTGTGGATTTTGCTTTTTAGCATTGTGATTTGCATTATTTTCCTTTGGCTAAAATTTGCTTAATTTTAGCACAAAATCTAAAATTCATTTGCCTTTTTCTAGCTAATTCTAGAATTCCTTAGCTAGCTGCTAGCAAGGCTTAGTTTTTTAGCAGTTCTCTTACAACAGCAGCATCGCTAAATGGATGTTTTACGCCATTTATTTCTTGGTAGTCTTCATCGCCTTTGCCTAAAATTGCGATTATTTCATCTTTTTTTACTAGGCTAAGCGCTAGCGAGATTGCCTTTTTGCGGTCGCTTTCTGTGATGATTTTTGCACCTTTTGTGGCTTTATTTGCGCCTGCTTTTATCTGTTCTATTATCTTTTGTGGCTCTTCGCTGCGAGGATTATCACTTGTGATAATTAGCGTCTTAGCGAAGGCGGCAGCAATTTGCCCCATTATAGGTCGCTTGCTAGCGTCTCTGTCGCCACCTGCGCCCATGACTACGATAAGAGGGCGATAAGCAAGGCTAGAGAGCACCTTTTCTATACCATCTGGAGTGTGAGCAAAGTCCACGATGACAGCTGGGTCTTTGCTAATAAGCTCCGTGCGACCTGGCACACCGGCAAAATCAGCAATGGCTGCTATAATCTCATTTTTTTTATTTGGCACTAGCAAATCAGCTGCGCTAAAAGCACAAAGTACATTATAAAGATTAAACCTGCCATAAAGATGAGATGAGAATTCTAGATTTTGAGAGCCTATGCTGATGTTTTGCTCGTCTATTTCATACTCTGCGCCACTGCCTTTTAGAGCGTAGAAGTGTGCGTTTGCTTTGTTATACCTTATGTGTGGGTCGTCTTTGTTTATTAGCTTTTTGCCCTCACCTTCAAAAAAGCTTGATTTTGCCGCTGCGTATTCTTCAAAGCTTTTGTGATAATCCAAATGATCTTGGCTAAGATTTGTAAAGATTTTTAGTGCAAAAGGCAGGGCTTCGATGCGGTTTTGAGCTATTGCATGAGAGCTTACTTCCATGACAAAGTGCGAACAGCCATGCTCTAAGCTAGTTTTTATAAGCGCAAGTGTGGTTAAAAACTGATTTGTAGTAAGTGCCTTTGGTGCAATCTGCAAAGAGCCTATGAAAGCTCCGCGAGTGCCGCAATTAGCGCATTTTAGCCCAAGAGCGTTTAAAATGTGAGCCAAAAGTGTAGCGGTAGTGGTTTTGCCATTTGTGCCAGTTATGCCGATGATTTTAAAGTCTGCTGGAATTTTTGCTAGCTCGTAGGCTTTTTGCGGAGTGATGATAATAGCACCTGCTTGTTTGGCGTGCTCTTCAAACTGGGCATTTGAGCGAGTTTTTACAAAATAACAGCCTTTTTCGCACTGGGTTGAATTGTCAGTGATAAAAGTATCTTTTAGTTCAATTTTCATCTCTTTGCCTTTGCTGCGATTTTGCTTTTAGCTTAGGGGCTAAGTGCGCTAGGCTCATGCTCCACGCAGGATCTTCCATATAATGCGCCGCAAGATCAGCAAAGCCGTGGTCAATAAGCCTTTCTATAAAATCAGCTAGCTCGTCTTTTGAGCTAATTATTAGCTTGCTTGAGTGAGTGATATTTTCAAAAGTCTTTACAAACTCACCTGTTTTTTTGGCAATTTCTAAAAAGTCGTGATAACTAACGCCATTTATATTTTCTATTTGGCGGATATTTTTGTAGTTTGAGGTTTCGATTATTTCTATTATGGTTTTTAGGTTTTCTTCTTGGTTTGCGTTTATATTATCAACATATACATCAAAAAGCGACCAAACACCCTCTTCATCATCCAAAGCCAAAGAGCAAAGTTCTATAAAAAGCAAAAATTCATTGCTAGGTTTTTTTTCATAAGCTAAAGAAAAAAGCTTCGCCGCCAAAGCAAAATCGTATTTGCGAAAGGCTTTGATTGCTGATTTTCTAAGAGTTCTTGCGTTCATTATTTTTGATTTGTGATATTTTCTACTACGAGTTCTGGGTGGATATCGTTGCGTATTTGACGCTCGACGCCCATTTTTAGTGTTGTATTACTAGCAGCGCAGCCTACACAGTGTCCACTAAGGCGGACATAAATAACGCCGTTTTTTATCTCCACTAGCTCTATGCCTCCACCATCAGCTTCTATCATAGGGCGGATTACATCTATGCTAGCTTGAACAGGTTCTAAAAGTTCTTCGTCACTAAAAGGAATCATTTTAAATTTTTATATTTTTTCTAAGGAATTCTAGATTCAAATCTAGAATTCCTTAGACGAGCTCTTTATTTTGTTAGCTCAATATAAGCCATTTGCGCAGCATCACCCTTGCGAACACGAGTTTTGATAATGCGTGTATAGCCACCATTTACACCTACAAACTTTGGAGCGATTTCGCTTACTAGTTTTTTTACGCTTTCTTTGTCTTGAAGACTTGCAAAAACAGCTCTGTGAGCCTCGCTATCGCCTTTTCTAGCACGAGTTACTAGCTTTTCAAAATAGCTTCTAAGCTCTTTTGCTTTTGGCAAAGTAGTCTCGATTTTACCTGATTTAATAATAGCGATACTTAGGTTTTTTAGTAGCGCAGCTCTGTGAGAGCTTGTGCGACCAAGTTTTCTATATCCGTGATTATGTCTCATTTATTTTCCTTTTTTGAACTCAGCTATTTTCTTGCGGATAGCCTCTTTATTGCCTTCAAAGCTACCATCAAAAGCATAACCAATAGCTTTCATTACATCTTTCATTTCATCAAGGCTTCTTTTGCCAAGATTTTTGATTTCTTTTAATTCTGCCTCACTCATCAAAGCTAGCTCGCCTATTAGCTCAATGCCTGATTTTTTAAGGCAGTTTAAGCTACGAACACTAAGATTTAGGCTATCTACACTCTCAAAAAGCTTAGCATGTTCGCCTTTGTTTGTGCTAGCAGAAATTGAGCTAGAGCTATCAACTTCAAGAATTTTGTCAAAAATTCCAAGTTGCTTATACATAGCTGAAACTGAGCTTTGAAAAGCCTCAAGCGGAGAGATTTGCCCATCAGTTGTTACAGTCATAACTACTTTTTCATAGTCAGGGTTATCCTCAACTAGCACATTTTGGATATCATATACTGCTTTTTTAACAGGCGTAAAGAAAGCATCAAGAGCGATAAACCCGCTCTCGATTTCTTCTTTTATATTCTCGCTTGGTACATAGCCGATGCCTTTTTCTATAATAAGATCAAAGCTTAGCTTAGCATCTTCATTGATAGTAGCTAAATAAGCATCAGGGTTGACAATCTCTACAAGGTCGTTATTTAGATCTTTACCACTGATTTCAAGCGGGCCTTCAAACTCATAGTGAACTACTTCACGCTTAGCATTGTTTTTTAGTTTGTAGCGTAGGTTTTTTAGGTTTACGATAAAAATCGTAACATCTTCTAACATACCACGCATACTATCAAACTCATGCTCTACGCCTTCGATTTTCACACCAGTTGGCGCAAAACCTACAGTAGAGCTATAAAGCAAACGGCGAAGTGGGTGCGCTAGGGTAACGCCATAACCACTCTCAAAAGGCCAAACGCTAATTCTAGCCTCGTTATTGCCAAGTTGCTCTACTTTTATTTCAGTAGGAGTAAAAGCCTCGATAGTTACCTTTTTCATTCGGCCCCCTTATTATTTTGAGTAAAGCTCGACTATGTAACGCTCTTCTACTGGAATTACTACTTCACTGCGCTCTGGAACACGAGTAAAAATTCCAAATTTTTTGTCTTTATCCACATCAACCCATGGAGCTATACCAGTTTGGTTTGTAAGCTCGATTGCACGAACGATTTGTGGATTTTGTTTGCTTTTTTCAGCGATTTCTATTTTTTGCCCAGCTACTACTCTGTATGATGGGACATCTACTCTTTTGCCATTAACTAGCACATGTCCGTGAGTTACAAGCTGGCGAGCAAAACGACGAGTTGTAGCAAAGCCCATGCGATAAACTACATTATCTAGTCTTTGCTCTAAAAGAGCTACTAAAAGCTCTCCTGTATTGCCCTCTCTGCGTGCTGCCTCAGCAAAAATTCTGCGGAATTGTTTCTCGCTTACGCCATACATAAAGCGTGCTTTTTGTTTTTCACGCAAATGCATACCATAATCGCTGATTTTGCCTCTTCTTTGTCCGTGTTGTCCTGGTGCGTAAGGGCGGCGGTCTAATGCTGATTTGCCAGCTAGTCTTCTCTCACCTTTTAGCGCCAAAGATACGCCAAGACGTCTTTCTAGTTTTTCAACTGCTCCTGTATATCTTGCCATAATTTATTCCTTAAATAATTCTTATATAAACGAATTCCAATTTGGAATTCCAAAAATAACCAAGCGTTTGATTTTTTTGGAAGTAGCGTGCGCAGATTGTGGCTAAAAGTCGCGCAGTGCGAATGAGACGCACTGATGGTGCGTCGCAATGAATCACAAGCGAGTTTTAGACGCAAGGTGCGTGCGATACGAACAAAAAATTAGACGCGGCGGCGTTTTGGTGGACGACACCCATTATGCGCTAATGGAGTAATATCTTTTAGATAAAGAACTTTTATTCCCTCTACGCCACCTACGCTTTTTACTGCTGTTTCACGGCCAGAACCAGGACCTTGAACCTTGATTCCTACTTCTTTAATACCATGCTCTTTTGCTTTGTTTAGAGCATCTTCTACTGCTTGTTGCGCTGCATATGGAGTTGATTTTTTGCTACCCTTAAAGCCAAGAGCACCTGCGCTGCTCCACGCAATAGCATTACCCATCTCATCAGTTACACTAATCATTGTGTTGTTAAAAGATGCTGAAATATACACGATACCACGAGCAATATTTTTGCGAGCGGTTTTTTTCTTAACTACTTTTTTTTGTGCCATTGATTATCCTTATTTAGTAGCAGCGCCAACTGTTTTGCGCTTACCTTTGCGAGTGCGAGCGTTTGTTTTAGTTTTTTGACCACGCACTGGCAGACCTTTTCTGTGGCGAAGACCACGGTAATTTCCTAGATCCATAAGAGCCTTGATATCCATAGCTACGCTCTTGCGCAAATCGCCTTCTACCATATAGTGTTCTTGAATTTCTTTGCGGATCGCTGCTGCCTCATCCTCACTTAGATCTTGCACGCGTTTATCATAAGAGATTTTTACAGCATCAAGAATTTTTCTTGAAGTAAAAAGACCTATGCCATAAATGTATGTCAAACCATACTCTACACGCTTTTTCTTTGGTAAATCTACACCTGCTATACGAGCCATTTTATCATCCTTGTCTTTGCTTATGTTTTGGATTTTCGCAGATCACATGAACCACACCTTTGCGGCGGATGATCTTGCATTTGTCACACATCTTTTTTACTGATGGTCGAACCTTCATGTTTGTCCTTTGTAATTACTAACCACTTCGTGATTGGACCTCAGGAATTCCCTAAAAATCTAGAATTCCAACTGTTTTCAAAATAGTGGCGACTTTGAAAACACTTCTTGTCAGCCTTAAGTCCCGAGCCAAAAAGCGCGTATTTTAGCTAAACTAAGCTTTAATTTTACTTATATCTATAAGTAATGCGACCTTTGTCTAGGCTGTATGGCGTAAGCTCAACTCTGACCTTATCGCCTGGCATGATCTTTATATAGTGCATACGCATTTTCCCTGCGATATGACATAAAATCACATGTTTATTATCAAGTTCTACTTTAAAAGTAGCATTTGGCAAGGCTTCTTGCACTGTGCCGTCTATCTCGATGACATCGTCTTTTGACAACTTTTCTCCTTTCTGTTAGATTTAAATTTTACTTTTTATAATTTTTAGCAAATTCTAATGCTTTTTTATAATCTTTTGCTTTTTTATCTCTGCTTTTAAAATTTTTAATTTTATAATATCCAATAAGAAAAGAACCTAAAAGAAGAAAAATCATAGTCCAATCGTCAAAAAGTTTGCCCAATCCAGTCCAAAAAAAACAAAAACATAAGACAGAAATAATTACAGTAGAAATTAGACCAGTTCCGATATTAAGAGAGTCCGAGTTTAATATTGTATTTCTAGTATAATTTAGCACTGTCCAAACATCATGATGCCCAGAAATAGTTCTTTGACAAATAACTAAGACTTCATCTTTATCACCAATTAAGCCTTTTTCTTCATGGCTTTGCTTAAAATTAAAATACTCATTTCCCATTTTAAATTCTCTAACTGAGCTATATGTTGAATTAACTGTTGTTGTTGTATGGTATTTATCATCGCTAAACAGACTCTTTGTAGTAGTTGTATTCATTGTTTTATTTGCTTCTAATGTAGTGTCGGCTATGATATTAACATTTCCATAAAAAAGTTCAAAAGATTCGCTACCTACAAGCACATCATCTATTTTTTGAAATAAATTTTTATCATCATAAAAATCATCATTAGTATTTTCTTTTATTACTTGTTTTGTTTTTAAAGATAGTTTAGTGATGATGATAGATTTTGCTTTGTCATTTTCTGGTTCAAAATCTACTTCTGCCCCCACTATTTCAGTAGATGCATCTAAATTTTCAAAATCATTATAATCGAAACTATATCTATTTCCATCTTCTGCACGAAGTATGCTTGATGTTAAAATAGTGCCTTTCATAATTATCCTTATAAACTAGAATTCCCTAGATTTATTTGCTTAAAATTTCAGCTTTTCCATTTATCACAGCTACGCAGTGTTCATAGTGAGCTGTGTTTAGTCCATCTACTGAGCGAGTGGTCCATTTGTCCTTATCCACGCTTGGCGTGCCGTCTTTTTGACAAATCATCGGCTCTATACAAAAAACCATTCCATTGCGGATTTTTGGGCCTGATTTTGGATTTGGGCCTTCTAAGTAGTTTGGTATTTCTGGCTCTTCGTGTGCTGAGCGTCCTATGCCGTGCCCACAAAAACCAAGCAGTGGCACAAAACCTCTATCACGGATGAAATTTTCAATCGCAAAACTAAGTTCTTTAAAGTGCATGCCAGCTTTTACTTTTTCAATGCCAAAGTAAAGTGCATCTTTGCTACACGCAATTAACTTTTCGTCTTGTTCACTGATTTTGCCCACACCAAAAGTGCGTGCGCTATCGCCAAAATATCCATTGATTTTTGAGCCTATATCTATGGTTACGATATCGCCTTCTTTTAGTTTATAAGAGCTTGGAATTCCGTGGATTACTACTTCATTTACGCTGATACAAGCTGTGTTTGGAAAGCCATAAAGCCCTTTAAAAGCCGGTTTTGCGCCATGTTCTAAAATGCTTTTTTCGCAAAACTCATCAAGCTCTAAAAGGCTTACACCTGGCTTAATTAGCTTTTCTACCCCATCAAGGGTGAGAGCTACAATGTGATTTGCTACTCTCATTCCCTCGATGTCTTTTGGAGTTTTTATGCTTATTGCCATTATAGACCTACCGCACTTAGGGTTTGATATTTGTTCATATATACCTGAGCTTCTATGCGACGCATAGTATCAAGTGCTACTGAAACCACGATTAGCACGCTAGTTCCGCCAAAATAAAATGGCACGCCCATAAACTTCACAAGCAGCCACGGCAAAGTAGAAATTAGCCCCAAATAAATAGCACCGCTAAAAGTAATGCGACTAGCAAGCTCGTTTAGATACTCTGCTGTGCTCTCGCCTGGGCGAACACCTGGGATAAAGCCACCTTGGCGTTTTAGATTTTCGCTTATATCTTTTGCGTTAAATACTATTGAAGCATAAAAATACGCAAAGAAAATTATAAACAAAAATGTTAATAGATTAAATACATACGAACTAGGATTTAGAAAATCATTTATCATTTGTATGTATTCGTTTGTGCTAGCTTGTAAAATCGTGCTTGGAAACATCAAAATCGCTGAGGCAAAAATAGGTGGAATAACTCCACTTAAATTTACTTTAACAGGGATATAATTCATTATGCGTTTGTTTTGATTTTCCATCACAGTCTTGCGAGAATAAGATATAGGCACCCTACGCTCTCCAAGTTCTACATAAATAACTACACCCACAGTTACAAGAATAATCACAGCAATAGCAAGCACGACTAAGAAATTCATCTCGCCTGTATTTACTAGATCAATAGTACCTGAAATCGCAGATGGAATTCCACTTACGATACCAGCAAAAATGATTAGAGAAATACCATTTCCTATGCCTCTTTGTGTGATTTGCTCACCTATCCACATAAGCAACATTGTGCCTGTTAGCATAGAAGCACATGAAATTGCGATAAATAAATTCATATCTATCATTATAGCTTGCTCGCCACCACGACCTGTTAGGCTTTGAAGTCCAATGCTTACACCAATTGCTTGGATTATAGTGATTACGATTGTGGCGTAGCGGATGATTTGCATGTATTTTTGCATACCATCACGCTCTTTTTTCATTTTACCAAGGTTTGGAAATGTAGCTGCTAAAAGCTCCATAATAATAGAAGCTGTGATATAAGGCATAATGCCAAGGCTAATAATGCTAAGGCGCTCTGCTGCGTTTCCGCTAAACATATTAAATAGCCCCAAAGCATTATTTGCATTGCTGGTGAAAAAGTCTTTGATAACCTCAGTATTTACACCAGGGACTGGCACATAAGCAAGCACTCTATATATAAACAAAAATCCAAGAGTAATTAGAATTTTGTTTGTTAGTGTCTTGTTCATTATTTATTTCCGCTAGTGATTACTTTGTCATCTTTAATTTTGCTAGCAAGCTCTTTTGCGCCTGCGCCAATTAGCTTGATTTTGCTCACGCTATTTGATACTTTGTGAACGCTTTGAATGCTCTCAAATGTAATAACTCCCAGCTCTTTTACAGCTGTGATTTTCTCTACATTGATTACATAAGGTTTAGCAAAGCGAGAGTAAAAGCCTACTTTTGGTAGTCTTCTTTGAAGTGGTTGTTGTCCACCTTCAAAACCTCTTTTTTGGTGTGAGCCGGTGCGAGCAGTTTGACCTTTGCCACCGCGAGTAGCAGTTTTGCCCATACCGCTGCCGCAACCACGACCGATGCGTTTAGTTTTGTGTGTTGAGCCAGGTGCTTTTTGTAGTTTTTCTAGTCCCATTTTTAGCCTTTCAACATACTAAGAGCTTTGATTGTGGCACGCACAACATTAGCTGAATTGTTTGAGCCAAGTGATTTTGTAAGAATATCACGAATTCCTACTAGCTCGACAACTGGACGAGCTGAACCACCGGCAATAACGCCTGTACCTTCGCTAGCTGGTTTTAGCAAGATTTTACTTGAGTTATATTTTACCTCTACATCGTGTGGTATTGTGCTACCTTTAAGTTTTACTTCAACGATGTTTTTGAAAGCATCATCAACTGCTTTTCTCATCGCATCTGGAACTTCTTTTGCCTTACCATAACCAAAGCCAACTAAGCCATTTTTGTTTCCTACTACTACAAGAGCTGTAAATCTAAATCTGCGTCCGCCTTTTACAACCTTTGTAACACGGCCGATATCAACGATTACTTCTTGGAATTCTTCTCTATTGTATTTCATTGCTTATCCTTATAGTTTTATGCCGTTTGCTTTTAGAGCTTCGCCAAAGCTAGCTACTACGCCGTGATACAAATAACCATTGCGGTCAAACACTGCATTTTCAATCTTTGCACTTTTCATTTTTTCTGCTAGGTCTTTTGCTAGGGCTTGGCCACCAGCTTTATTTGCTTTAATTCCTAGTTTGCCACCATTGCTAGCACAAATTGTAGTGCCAGTTACATCATTTATAACTTGGGCATAAAGAGTGCGATTTGATTTGAAAATACTTACTCTAGGGCAAGATTCGCAGCCTGAGATTTTCGCTCTAATTCTTTTTTTGCGTTTAATGCGAAGTGCAATTTTGCGTTTTAATACATTTGCTACCATGATTTACCCTTATTTCTTAGATGTTTTACCGGCTTTGCGGATGATGCGCTCTTCAGCGTATTTTACGCCCTTGCCTTTGTAAGGCTCAGGAGGGCGATATCCACGGATTTGGGCTGCTACTTGACCGATTACTTGTTTGTCGGCACTTTTTAGGATGATTTGGTTTTTTTCTACACTAGCTTCTACGCCTGCTGGCAATTCGTGATTGATAGGATGAGAAAAGCCTAGGTTAAGCTCTACTACCTTACCTTTAACAGCTGCTTTGTAACCAACGCCGTTGATTTCAAGCACACGAGTAAAGCCCTCGGTGATACCTACAACGATATTGTTAGCTAGTGCTCTGTATGTGCCCCAATAAGCTCTGCTTTGGCGGTCTTCACCTTTTGGGCTAAACTCTACTTGGCCATCTTTGATGCTTACATTTACATTGTTTTTTGTATCAAGCTCTTTTGTTACATTGCCTTTTTTAAAGACAAGAACAGAGCCATCTTGTTTTACCTCTACGCCACTTGGGATGACGATAGGTTTTTTGCCAATTCTTGACATTTTTGTCCTTTTCTATTTGTCTATGACGCTTCTACGATTTTTGAATATTTCGTCAAATGCCATAGAAAAGTTAAAAGAAAGCTAGGGAATTCTAGAATTCCCTAGCTTTCCACACCTAAAATCTAAAACTAGAATTCCTACCAAACAGTACAAAGCACTTCGCCGCCTACACCTTCTTTGTAAGCAGCATCATTTGCTAGCACGCCTTTGTTTGTGCTAACAATGATTGTTCCATAGCCGTTTTTAAAGCGTTTGATTTCATCTTTGCCTTTATATACACGGCGTCCTGGTTTTGATACTCTTTTGATTTCAGTAATTACGCTAGCACCACGCTCATCGTATTTTAACACTACATTTATGAATTTTTTGCGTTCTTCTTCAACTACATTAAAGCTTTCAACATAACCTTTTGCTTCAAGCACTTTTAGCACGCCTTCAACAACATTTGAGTGAAGTAGCTTTGTAGTATCAAGTCTGCGCATACTAGCATTGCGAATTCTAGTTAGTGCATCTGAGATTAAATCGTTCATTTTTATTCCTTACCAGCTTGCTTTTTTAAGACCTGGGATTAGGCCTTCGTTTGCCATTTTTCTTAGGCACACACGACAAATACCAAAGTCGCGGTAAACAGAGTGTGGGCGACCGCAGATATTACATCTTGTGTATTTGCGACTAGAAAATTTAGCAGGGCGAGCTGCTTTTGCTATCATTGATTTTTTTGCCATTTTACTTTCCTTTTGCAAATGGTAGGCCAAGAAGCTCAAGTAGCTTTAATGCTTGCTTGTCATCTGGTGCGCTTGTAACAATAGTAATGTTCATACCGTGAGTGCGGATGATTTGATCATATACTACCTCAGGGAACATTAGCTGCTCGTTTAGACCAAAGTTATAGTTACCTCTACCATCAAAGCCATTGCGTGGCAAACCACGGAAGTCTTTAACTCTTGGCAAAGCGATGCTAATTAGTTTGTCTAAAAACACATACATTTGCTCTTTGCGAAGTGTTACTTTGATACCAACAGGAAAGCCCTCACGCACTTTAAAGCCGGCAACTGACTTTTTAGCATTTGTGATAAGTGCTTTTTGTCCAGCGATTAGCGAGATAGTATCAGCCATATTTTGCAAAGTTTTTTGATCCTTTGCGCTATCACCTGCTCCTACGCTAATAACGATTTTTTCAAGAGCTGGAACAAGCATAGGGTTTTTGATATCAAACTCGCTTGTAAGTGCGCCACGAACGCTATCTTTATATTTTTGTTGTAATCTTGCTTGAAATGCCATTTTCTTAGCCCTCTACTTTTGCTACATTTGAAATATCAATAGGCATTTCTTTATTTATAAAACCACCATTTTGATATTTTTCGCTTGGTTTAACAGCTTTTTTGGCTATTTTAATGCCTTCGCAAATTACTTTGCCTTCTTTTGCTAAAACTTGGGTAACTTTTGCTGTTTTGCCCTTGTCATCGCCAGCGATAATTTTTACATTATCACCTTTTTTGATTTTATATTTTACTGCCATTATAACACCTCCGGCGCAAGCGATACGATTTTCATAAAGTTTGCATAGCGCACTTCTCTTCCCACTGGTCCAAAGATACGAGTGCCAATTGGCTCTCTTTTTGCATCTAGGATTACAGCTGCGTTCTCATCAAAGCGGATTAGCGCACCATCTGGTCTTTGAACCTCTTTTTTAGTGCGAACTACTACTGCTTTTACCACTTGACCTTTTTTGATCTTACCATTTGGTAGAGCTTTTTTCACTGAGCAAACAATAACATCGCCTAGGCTAGCATAGCGTCTTTTACTACCGCCTAGTACTTTGATACACATTAGCTCTTTAGCTCCGCTATTATCAGCTACTGCTAGTCTTGTAAAACTTTGTATCATTATTCAACTCCTGTTTTAAGAACAGCTTTTAGGCGGAATTTTTTAGATTTGCTTAGTGGGCGGCACTCGATTGCGCTCACTGTATCGCCGATATTTAGCTGATTCTTCTCATCATGCACTAGATATTTTTTAAATCTTTTTACGAATTTGTGATATCTAGGGTGCATAACTCTGCGTTCTACTAGCACACTTGCAGTTTTATCACCTGATTTAGCTACTACAAGGCCTTGAATTACTCTTTTCATATCTGCTGCCATTTTTTTATCCTTTTGCGCTAATTGCTGTATTTATTTTAGCAATATCTTTGCGAGTTTCTCTAATCTCATTTGGATTTGAAAGCTGCATAGTTCTTAGCTTTTGTCTAAGGGTAAATAAAAGCACCTTTTTTTCTTTAAGTAGCGTAGCTAACTCGCTTGCGCTTTTATCTTTTATCTCAGTATATTTCATTTTCGCTCTCTCTTGTTACAAACTTGGTTTTAAATGGAAGCTTGTTCATAGCTATAGTAAGAGCCTCTCTTGCAAGCTCCTCACTAATACCAGCAAGCTCAAATATTATGCGACCTGGCTTAATATTCATTACCCACTCTTCAACTCCACCTTTACCTTTACCCATACGAGTTTCTAGAGGTTTTTTGGTGATAGGTTTGTCAGGGAAAACTCTAATCCATGATTTTGCTTGACGCTTTACATGGCGAGTATATGCTTGACGAGCCGCTTCTATTTGGCGTGAGTTGATGCGACCAGCCTCAATAGCCTTTAGTCCAAACTCACCAAGAGCAAGCTTTGTTCCCCTTGTAGCATAGCCGCGGTTACGGCCTTTCATCATCTTGCGATATTTTGTTCTTTTTGGTTGTAACATTATTTGCTCCTTCTACTGCGGCGTGGTTTTCTTGGAGCTGCTTCTTCACTCTTTTCAGCTTGAATTCCTTTTTGTAGAATTTCGCCTTTGAATATCCATACTTTAATACCGATATTTCCGTATGTAGTATGAGCTTCAGCAAAGCCATAATCAATCTTTGCTCTTAGAGTATGAAGTGGAACACGACCCTCTAAATACCACTCTGTTCTAGCCATCTCAGCACCACCTAGGCGGCCTGCTACTGAGATTTTGATACCTTTTGCACCTGCTTTTTGTGCGCCTTGGATTACTTTTTTCATCGCACGGCGGAAAGCCACACGGCGCTCAAGTTGCATAGCTACATTTTCAGCTGCAAGCTGAGCTGAGCTGCCTGCACGGCGCTCTTCTTTGATGTTTATAGCTACATCTTTATTTACTAGTTTTACTACATCAGCTTTTAGGGTGTCGATTTCTCCACCTTTTTTGCCAATGATTACGCCTGGGCGTGCAGCTACTACTGTTATACGAATTTTCTTAGCTGTACGCTCAATTAAGATTTGTGAAATTCCAGCATAATATAGTTTTGCTTTTAGGAATTTTCTGATCTTATAGTCTTCGCTAATACCCTCAGCCAAAGTAGCCTTAGCAGGAAACCAGCGAGATTCCCAATTTCTATTGATTCCTAGTCTTAGACCTATTGGATTTACTTTTTGTCCCATTTTATGCTTCCTTATTTCTCGTCTTTTGTAGCTTTTGCTACTTCTACCAAGATATGGCTAGTTGGTTTGCGAATTCTACTTGCGCTTCCTCTTGCTCTTGGACGAAATCTTTTTAGCACAGGACCAGCATCCACACGGCAGCTTTTTACTACCACTTCTTCTGGCTCAAAGCCACCATTTGCCACAGCTGAACTAATAGCTGTTGCTATGTATTTTGCACCACGATTTGGCATAAAGCTTAGGCTAGCAAGTGCTAGTTCAGCATTCATCCCTTGAACTTCTCTTGCGATTAGTCTTGCCTTTGTTGGAGAAAGGCGAACGAATTTTATGATTGATTTACTCATTTTTGCCTTCTTTATTTACCGATTTTCTTTTGAACTGAGCCTTTGTGGCCTTTGAAAGTGCGAGTTGGTGCAAACTCGCCTAGCTTATAGCCTACATGGTTTTCAGTTATATATACAGGGATAAAGTTTTTGCCATTATGAACATTGAATGTAAGCCCAATCATATCAGGAAGAATTGTACTTCTTCTAGACCATGTTTTAATAGGCTTATTGTCATTAGCCTTTTTAGCCGCTTGTACTTTTTTAAGCACATGAGCATCTACAAACGGCCCTTTTTTAAGAGATCTAGCCATTTTATTTACCCTTTCTTCTTGAAATTATTAGCTTATCACTTGCTTTTTTGCGGCGAGTTTTCGCACCCTTAGTTGGTTTGCCCCATGGTGTTACTGGATGACGGCCAGAGTTTTTCTTGCCTTCACCACCACCGTGTGGGTGATCTACTGGGTTCATTGCTGAACCACGAGTTTGTGGACGAATACCGCGGTAGCGATTGCGACCTGCTTTACCTATTGTTACATTTGCCCAGTCTTCATTACCTACTACGCCGATTGTAGCCATACACTCAGCCAAAACTTGGCGCATCTCACCACTTGGGAGGCGAAGGATTACATATTTTTCTTCTTTACCCATTAGTTGAGCATAGCCACCAGCTGAGCGAGCCATTTGAGCACCTTTGCCTGGTTTTAGCTCTATGTTGTGAACGATAGTACCTACTGGGATGTTTTTTAGCTTCATTGCATTGCCTGGTTTTATATCTAGACCAGTCTCAGCAGATGCTACTACATCACCTACTTTTAGACCGCTTGGTTGGATGATGTATCTTTTCTCGCCATCAGCATAGCTAAGAAGAGCTATACGACAATTGCGATTTGGGTCATACTCAATAGCCTCTACTTTTGCAGGGATATCGTATTTTTTGCGTTTAAAGTCAATGATACGATAAAGCTTTTTAGCACCTGCTTCTTTGTGGCGGCTTGTGATGCGACCATTGTTGTTTCTACCAGCTGTTGCTGGGATTTTTACTAGCAGTGAGCGAACACTGGCTTTAGCTGTGATATTCTCAGAGCTAAGACCTGTCATAAATCTTCTGCTTGGAGTATATGGTTTATATGAAACTATCGCCATCTTATGCCTCCTGTTTGTCTAGGCTAACGCCCTCAGGTAGAGTTACATAGAATTTTTTAAGCGCATCACGAACGCCAGCTCTACCTCTAAATCTTTTAACCTTAGCGTGAGTTCTTAGAGAATTTACTTTAAGTGGAGTAATTCCAAAGTATTCTTTAAGCATCTCTTTTAGGCTGTTTTTGCTTACTCTTGGGCTAGTTTGGATAACTACTACACCATTTTCTTGCAAGCCCAAAGTTTTTTCAGTATAAACTATGCTTTTGATATCTGTTATATCTGCCATCTTAACCCTCTTTGCTGATAATTGTTTCTAGTGCTGCTTTTTCTGCGATTACTGAGCCATAAACAGCTACAAGATACGCATTTACTTCGCTAGCATCTACTACATAGCAGTTTTTAAGATTTCTAAAAGCTAGCAAAGTGCTTGCATTTAGTTCTTTTAGCACGATTAGCGCATCACGGACATTTGTGTTTTTTAGCACTGCTGCTGCGTCTTTTGTCTTGCCGCTTGTGATTTGTAGGCTCTCAAGCGCAAACAATTTGCCATTTGCTGCTTTTTCGTTTAGAGCGAATTCTAGAGCTAGGCGTTTTTGTTTTTTATTAACTTTTTGAGTGTAGTTTCTATCACTCTTTGGACCAAATGCCACAGCACCGCCAACCCAAACAGGAGTTCTAGTTGAACCTGCTCTTGCGCCGCCACGACCTTTTTGACGCCATGGTTTTTTACCACCGCCGCTTACAAAGTGGCGTGATTTTGTATGCGCTGTATTTGAGCGAATTCCTGCTAGATAGCTTTTTACATACAAATATAGGTTGTGAGAGTTTACCTCAGCAAAGCTTGCTGGCAAATCCATCTCACCGCTATTTTGAAATTTATCGTTTAAAATAGTAACTTTACTCATTTTACCACCTTTATGCGACCCATTGCACCGTTAAATCCAGGCACAGAGCCTTTTAAAACTAATACACCATTAGCCTCATCAAAGCTAATTATTTCGTTTTTAACGGTAGTTTTTTCATTACCATAGTGTCCTGCCATTTTCATACCTGGTTGAACGCGTCCTGGCCATTCGCAGTTACCAATAGAACCTGGGCGTCTGTGAAAGCGTGAACCGTGGCTTTTTGGACCACCTGAGAAGCCGTGGCGTTTCATAACACCTTGAAAGCCTCTACCTTTGGTATTAAAGCTTACTTTTAGAAGCTTAGCCTCTTTTAGTGCGCTTACATCTACATCGCCGCCGGCCTCAGTGTTTGCTACACTTAGAGTTGCAAAGCTGTTGAATTCTTTGCTTAGACCGTATTTTGCTTGTTGTCCAGCTATTGCTTTATTTGCTGCTTTTGTGTGAGCGTAAGCTACGATAGCTTTGCCATCACTGCCAAGAGCACATACTTTTGCTGGGATAAGTTTTAGTAGTGTTACAGGCACGCTTGGAGCGCTAACTGTCCTACTCATACCGATTTTTTCTACAATATATTCCATATTTCACCACCTTACTTGCCCATAGCGCGAACTTCGACATTAACTTCTGGAGCTAAGTCAAGCTTTGTTAGGCTATCAACTGTATCAGGCGTAGCTGCTACGATATCTAGCATACGAGCGTGAATTCTCATCTCAAATTGCTCACGAGAATCTTTATTTACATGTGGAGATTTTAACACTGTGTAGCGTTTAATCTTTGTAGGCATTGGGATAGGACCGCGGATATCTGCGCCTGTGCGGCGAACTGCATCTACGATAGCACTTACTGTGCGGTCCAAAACGCGGTGGTCGTAGGCTTTAAGCTTTAGCCTAATTCTTTCCATGTTTGTCCTTTTGGTTAAATATCGTGTTGCTTTTAGGCAACTTCTTTGGCTTTTTTATCGCAGAGGCTCCTTAAAAACAGCGTTTGTGTGGATACGCCAGCAGCTTGCTTCAAAGACAAAGAGCGCGTATTATATAACAAAATAAACAAAAAAGCAATACAAATGCTAGAATAAATATAAAATTTTTGAATTTTGTTCTTTTTAAAAAGGAAGTTTTTTGGGCGGCGGGGAATTCTAGATTAAGAATTCTAGATTAAGAATTCTAGATTAAGAATTCTAGATTAAGAATTCTAGATTAAGAATTCTAGATTAAGAATTCTAGATTAAAGAATTCTAGATTAAAGAATTCTAGATTAAAGAATTCTAGATTAAAGAATTCTAGATTGGAATTCTAGATTGGAATTCTAGATTGGAATTCTAGATTGGAATTCTAGATTGGAATTCTAGATTGGAATTCTAGATTGGAATTCTAGATTGGAATTCTAGATTTTTGCTCGCTTTAGTGGGGCAAGCCCCTAGCCCCGCAAATTTTATAAGGGCTACGCCCTAAATCCTTAGGGCTGCCGCCCCTAAAACCCTGCTAAAATCTAAAATTCTCTTGCTTTATCTGCGTTTTTGGAGGAATTCTAGTTTAGGGAATTCTAAATTTTTTGTGATGAGATCCTCGGGTCAAGCCAGTGGATGACGCAGGGAATTCCTAGCTTCGGTCGCTTTGCTCCCTCGCAATGACGGAATTCTAAAATTCCCCAAAAGACACCCCCTGACCCCCAGAAAAATCTAGAATTCCCCAGCATAAAGCTATTTTAGCTCGCCCCAGCTTTTGGCTATAGCGTAATTTACTTTTAGCGGCACATTTAGGCTAACCACATTTTCCATTATATTTGCGACTTTTTTAGCAAAAATCTCAGCCTCACCACCAGAGACTTCAAAAATCAGCTCATCGTGGATCTGTAAAATCATCTTGTGATTTTCATCCAAAAGCGGATAAATAGCATTCATCGCTAGTTTAATTATATCAGCAGCCGAGCCCTGAAATACGCTATTTACAGCCTCTCTTTCATAAAGTGCTTGCTCTCTTGGCCCTGCCAAGCTAAAATCAAAAACCCTCTGCCTGCCAAGCAAGGTAAAAATGCGCCCATGCTCTCTTGCGTGAGTTTTGATGCTAGATAAATAGGATTTTATCGTGCTAAAAGAAGCAAAATATCTCTCAATGTATTCTTTTGCTTCTTTGGTGCTAATGCCAAGATTAGAAGCCAAGCGAGAGCTTCCCATACCATAAATAAGCCCAAAGTTTATGCTCTTTGCCACGGCTCTGTGAGAGGGCTCAGAGTCGCCAAAGATAGAAATAGCCGTTCGTGCGTGTATGTCCTCATCAGCCTTAAAAGCCGCTATAAGCGCAGGATCAGTGCTAAAATGCGCTAGCAGTCTAAGCTCGATTTGCGAGTAATCAAGCGAAATAAGCATGTTTTGATTCTCAGCTACAAAGCAGTTTCGCACATCACGAGCTAGACTGCCGCGAGCGGGGATGTTTTGTAGATTTGGGCTGTGAGAGCTAAGCCTTCCAGTAGCTGTGCCAGTGTGTAAAAAATGCGTATAAACACGCTCCCCAGAGCTACTAAGGCGCATGAAAGGCTCAGTATAAGTGCCTTTTAATTTAGCGAGCTCACGGAATTCTAAAAGTGGAGCAGCGATAGGATGCTCTAAGCCGCTAAGCACGCTCTCATCGGTGCTATAACCACTTTTTGTCTTTTTAGCAGCTTTTAGTCCTAAATGTTCAAAAAGCACTGCGCCTAGCTGTTTTGGCGAGTTTATATTAAAGCTTTGCCCTGCGATTTTATAAATTTGCGCTTCAAGTTCTTTTAGCCTTGCGCTGATTTTTTCATTTAGCGCATTAAGTGCGTTGTAATCAGCCTTTATACCGCTTTTCTCTAGGCTTATTAAAGTAGCTATGAAAGGGAATTCTAGATTTTTTGCCACTTCCCAAAGCTCCTTGCTTAAAGTCTGCTTAAAGTATTTATAAAACTCCAAGGTAATAAAAGCATCCTCGCTAGCATATTTGCTAGCAAGTTCTACTTCAATATCGCCAAAAACCTGCCCTTTTTTTACATTTACAAGACTTTCAAACTTTATAGTTTCATAAGCAAAAAGCCTGCTAGCAAGCTCGTCCATTGCGCATTTTTGCTCTGGATTTTGAAGCCACGCTAAAATCATCGTATCAGCGTAGTTTTTAGGCAGTTCCAACCCAAAATTATTTCGCAAAATCTCAAAATCATATTTTAGATTATGTCCCACAACCTGCGCTTTATAAATTCGCTCCAAAGCCCTTTTTGCCGCATTTTGACTAACTTGTGCTGGCGCGCCAAGATAATTATGAGCCAAAGGCACATAATAAGCCCTTTGCTCGCTTGCTAGCACGCAAAAGCTAAAGCCTACAATTCTGGCAGTTTTCACATCAAGCCCAGTGGTTTCAGTATCTAGCGCTACTACGCAATTTTCGCTTAGATTTTGCGTGAGCGTATCTAGCTCATTTTCATCCAAAACCAGCACGCTCTCAAAGCTTAAAGCCGCCTTGCTAAAAAGCTCTTTATCTTTTGCTTTTTGCGCAATTTTCTCATCACTAGAACTTAAAAAATTAGGCTCATCAAATAGCTCTTTTTGCTCTGTTTTTGGCAGTTTTGTAAGAATTCTATTTAACGAATATTCTTTTAAAATATCCACAACTTTGATGAAAGGCTCTTTTGGCAACAAGCAGTTTTCAATCTCAGGCAAGCCTTCTATATCAGCATAAAGCGTAATTAGCTTTTTGCTTAGTTCGCTCTCAGCAGCGCCTGCGATAAGCTGATTTTTGGCTCTTGTGTTCGCGATTTGCTCAGTGTTTGCAATAGCATTTTCAAGGCTGCCAAACTGCTCTAAAATCGCCCTTGCCCCACGCTCGCCAAGCCCTTTTATACCAGGGACATTGTCGCTAGTATCGCCTAGTATTGCTAGGTAGTCGCGGATTTGGTGCGGATAGACGCCGTATTTTTGAAAACAGCCTTCTTTGTCATACCAGATTTTATTTTTACTATCTACAATTTTTACGCTATCGCTAATTAGCGCAAAAAGGTCTTTATCACTACTAAGTATGTCTATTTCATACTCGCCGCTGTATTTTTTAACCAGACTTGCTATTACATCATCAGCCTCATATCCAGCCTTAGCAAAGCTAGCAAAGCCCATGCGCTCTATCATTTCTTTACAAACTGGGATTTGTTCTTTTAGCTCGGCTGGGGCTTCTTTTCTAGTAGCTTTGTAAGCTGGATAAATCTCATGCCGAAAGGTAGCTCCACCACCCTCAAAAGCAAATATAGCATAATCGCAAGGAAAATCTCTATTCATCTTTTCTATAAAAGTAGCAAGACCGCTTACCATGCCACTTGGCTTGCCAGCAGCTGAGCGAAGGCCCATCATAGCATAATACAGTCTAAAAAACAGCCCAAAACTATCAATTATATTGATTTTCTTCATAATTTTGCCTTCTTACTTTTTTTCTAACTTTATCTTTAAATTTATCACAAGCTTTACAAAAACCAAGGCGTGAGCCCATGTTTTTTAGTGCTTTTAGCAAAAACAGCCCGAAGTAAATAACAAGTAGATTTAAGAAAATATCTAGGATAAAATAAGAGCCACTATCTTTGGTAGTACTTGCCATATAACAAGCAGCCACAAGCGAGAGAGCCAAGAATATATAATGCTTTTTACCTCCAAGCTCAGTAAAAAAATCAAGCACAAAACCAGGCAGCGAACATAGTAGCGCAATAAACATCGAGCCCACAATAGAAGCAACAACACCAAATAAAAGCACTATATCAATTTGCATTTTTATCCTTAATTTAAATCTAAAATTCCCTAAACACTAGAAAATTTTAGAATTTTAGTTCTCGCGACAGCAGCTGTAAAAACTAGGCTCCAAGATTGCGAGGCGATTTTTCACAGAAACTTCGTTTTGCGAATTCTTGCGCTGGGCTAGCCGTGGGGCTGTGTCCACGGTAGTTGCTGGCGAAATTCTGTGGTAGAATTTCAAGCAAGCCGCCAGTATAATCAAAACCAAAAGACGGCTTGCGTAGAAAACTACCGCAGAAGTTTCGCCAGAGCAGCTGGGCTGCCCAAGAAAGAATTCGCTAAAAGCGCCCGCAAGCTGAGCCAGCCAAATTTTACAATTCCCTACGCTAAAATCTTTGCTGCAGCTGAGATAATCGCGGTTTGCGCCCTTAAAACACAGCTAGATTTTAGCCCAATTTTACGCTTAAACTTCGCTCTCTCAGCATCGCTCCAGCCACCCTCAGCACCAATTAACAAAATTTCATCACCGCCCAAAGTGCTAAAATCATCTCCGCCAAAGTCTAAAAGCACCGCATTTTCAATCTCACTAAGCTCGCAAACTCTCACGCTCATAGCCAGATTTCTACCGCATTGCTCACAGCTGCTAGCTAAAATTCGCTCAAATCTAGCAAAATCGAGCTTAATGTTTTTTTGGCTAAAATCAGCATAAAAAAGCAAAAGCTCGCCCACACCAAGTTCGTTTAAAAAGGGCAAGCTCTTTTCTATTACAGCACTTTCGCATACAGCCCAGCCGATTTTTAGCCAAAAGTTTTGCGCCAAAAGCTTCTCGCTTTTAGCAAAAACTAGCCTTGCGCTATTTCTTTTTATTTCGCTAATTTCATAAAAATACGCAATATTTTCACGCAGATTTTGAAGCCTTAGAATCTCTCCCCCGCGTTTTCTTTGCGCTTTTAAATGAGCAAAGCTATCACCGCTAAGTTCTATAGTCTCATCCCCAGCCTCTGCGCAGTATAAAAACCTCATCAAAAGCCCTTAGCCAGTAGCCAAACTGCCACCAAAAGCACAAGTTCAAATATGATTTTTTTACTCATAAAAAGCTTAAATGCGCTAAAATCTTTAAAAACTCGCACTTTTTTTAAAGCCTTAAAGCCTTTTGCGCCACTAATTATTAGCAAAATAGATGCTATTATCATCGCTATTACGCTAAGGCTAAGCGCAAAGTGATTAAAAGCAAGGGCTAAAATCCCAGAAAAAATAATAAACGCAAGCATCCCATAATACGCTGGCAAAAAGAGCATTAGGCGTTTTAGATAAGCAAACTTGCTAGTATCGCCTGCATAAACCAAAAGTAAATGCGCCATCATCATCACTCCAAGCCCTATCACACAAAGACTATGGAATTCTAGATTAAAGCTGATAGTTTCGTTCATTTTGCGCCTTGTTTTGTGGCGCCTTGTTTTGGACTTACTGGCAAAGGTGGGTTTAGCTCGTCAAAGCAGTTTGATGCTCCATCTTCGCAGCCACTTGGCAAGGTGATATTTGCATCGATTTTTGCTATTGGGATTTGTTCTTCTTCGCTGCTGTTTTGCTCTATAATTTCTTCTTTTTGGCTACTACAAGCTAGAAAAAAACAGCCGCAAATCACAGCAAAAACAGCATTTAAAGCCTTTTTCATCAAAGCTCCTTTGGATTTATGAATTTTTCGTTTTTGCTTAGGCGAGAGATTATATCTGCGCTCTCGCTACTTACAGCCTGCGAGCAGGTGATACTAGCGATATCCACGCCCAAGCTCTCAAAATCAGCTTTTTCAAAACAAGCCCAGCCCTTAGCCGTTTCATTTAGCTTGACATACTCCAAAAACACGCCATTTTCGCCATTTTGCATAGTAGTTAGCGACAAAGCCTTACTAATAAGCGCAAAAAGCACCCTAGCGATCTGCTCAGCACTGGTATTAAAAGGTAGTTCTATCCAGCGAGCAGAGTGCGTTTTTATCATATTTTTATAGCTATCATCGTCGCCAGTAAATAAAATCGTGCTGTGATCAAAGCAGTCAATAATAGAGCCAATCTCACGCTTCATAAGCCCAAAATCATATATCATCCCAGCCTTATCAAGTCCCTTTGCGCTAAGTACTATCTCAGCTGTGTAGCTGTGTCCGTGAATGCTGTATTTACAACGCTTTGAAGCGCAGTCCCTCACCACATGCGCCGCCTCAAAACTATAAAGTCGTCCAATTTTCATAAAAACTCTTTTTTCTGCGATTATAGCATAAAAGATGCTTTTTTAGCTAGGGAATTCTAGAATTCCTAGGCCTTTTGCTTCGCATCCGCTGGTTGGGGGTTAGGGGGTATTTTTATTTTAGGAATTCTAGTTTAGGGAATTCTCTTTGGGAATTTTAAACAGCTGTCATCCCCCGACTTGATCGGGGGATCTCATCACAGGGAATTTTAGAATTCCTAGAGCAGAGATCCTCGGGTCAAGCTGGGGGATGACACAATGCAGGAATTCAAGTTTAGGGAATTTTAGTTTAAGGAATTCTAATTTAGTGAATTTTAGAATTCCTAGGGAATTCTAAACTCGCGCTGTCCTTTGGGCTTCGCGGTAGCGGCAGTTAGAAAAAAGGTGCGGCACGCTAGGCGAATTTGGCTGCCGCACGCCGAAGATAGAATAATGAATTCATCAAGGCGCGCGGCAGTCAAAACGAAGTTTCTGTCAAAGGCGTCAGCGAGCCCCACCAGCCGATTACACGCCCTCTTTATTATCCCACAGCCTTATATGAATACGGTCGCTATAATTAAAGCCATGTTTTATAGCAAGCCCCGCCACCTTTGGCGCTGTGATTTCAAGCTCGTTTTTGCTAGCCCCCAAAGGCATTAGCCACACACCCCCATTTTGGATAGCCAAAATCTCTTTAATCTCTCTTATTTCATCATCTGCGCCACTTAGCACAAATTTATAAAAAGCCCCTTTGCTATTAGCAAAAATACTTTTTAAAGCCCTAGCATTTATGCGCTTTTCTTTGCTCTCGCCACTATTTTCTAGCTTTACACTAAGGGCAAAATAGCAGTTTTTTAGCTCTGGCAAAGCCTTAAAATCAGGCTCAATCGTGCCATTGCTCTCAAAGTGAACTTGCCTATTTTGCTCCAATAAAAAGCGCAAAAAGTCTTTAAAATCAGGGTTTTTTTGATGCAAAAGTGGCTCGCCACCGCTTAGCACGATTATAGCATTTGGGGCGTTATGGCTTTTTATAATGTTTTTTAGCTCGCTAAAATTAGTATCTTTAAAATCAAAATTCTCGCACTGCGCCGCTTTTATGGTATCGCAGCCGATTAGTTCTTTGGCATTTGGAGCTTTTAGGCGCACTCCAAATCCAGCGCAGCGCAGGTTACAGCCCCCAAAACGCACAAAAATCGCAAGTCTGCCAGCATACGCTCCCTCGCCTTGAATGCTTAAAAAATGCTCTATTAACTTCATTTTGTCCTTTTAGAATTCTAGAATTCTAGAATTCCTAATCTAGAATTTCTTGGTCTTTTTAAATTCTAGAATTCTAGAATTCCCTAGAATTTCTTGGTCTTTTTAAATTCTAGAATTTCTTAGTCTTTTTAAATTCTAGAATTCCTTAGTCTTTTTAAATTCTAAAATTCCTTAGTCTTTTTAAATTCTAAAATTCTAGAATTCCCTAGAATTTTAGAATTCTATAAGGAATTCTAGAATTCCTTAGTCTTTTAGCAAAGAAATTATAGTCTTTGGCAGCAGTTTGTGTTCTAGTTTGTGGATTTTTTCTTCCCACTGCTTAAATGTGCGGTTTTTTCTAGCAAAGGTCTTTTGGGCGATGATTTTACCACCATCTAGCTCGCTGCTGACCCAGTGAACCGTGATGCCTCCAACTTGCATATCGCTTTCAAAACTTTCTTTTATCGCATGCGCACCTTTAAAAAGTGGCAAAATGCTAGGATGTAAGTTTATAGCCTTTACATTATCGCAAAAGTTCGCCCCAAGCACACGCATAAAGCCAGCTAAAACGACTAGATCAATATTTGCAGCTTTTATCGCTCTTACAAGCTCACTATCAAAACCATCTCTGCTAGCGTATTTGCTATGCTCTATTATCGTAGTCTCAAAGCCAAGATTTTTAGCCCTCTCTATGCCGTAGGCGTCTTTTTTATTACAAATGAGCAAGGCTACTTCTATGCGGTTTTTGCCTGCTTTTTTGCCATGGACTTTGCGGATGATGGCTTCCATATTTGAACCTGAGCCAGAAAATAAAATTGCGATTTTTTTTACAGACATTTTATTCCTTTTATCATATCTTTTGGAGTGTAGCTAAATGCGCTGCCACTGTAGTTTGCTGCGATTTTTGCTTGTGCAAGAGTAGCTGTTATACTAGCAAGCAAAGGATCGTATCCTTGTGCTAAAAGTGCTAAAATCATACCGCTTAGCACATCGCCGCTGCCACCTTTTGCTAGTTTTGCGCTGCCAAGGCAGTTTATGTATAGTTTGCTAGCGTTTGCGATAATTGTATTTGCGCCTTTTAGCACTAAGGTTGCTGGGAATTTTTGGCTAAAAGCACGAGCTAGGGCAAATCTATTTAGCACTACTTCGTTTACGCTAAACTCACCAAAGCCAGCAAAAGCTAATAAGCTAGCAAATTCCTTTGGATGAGGCGTTAGCACAGCACCTGCTTTTGCACAAAAACTAAGCACGCTAGGATGATAAAACATATCAGCATCCACCACACAAGGCAAAGCCAAAATTTCGTCTATATCATATAATTCGCCCCCTAGCCCCATGCCGATAGCCACAGCACTAGCACCGCTAAAATTCCGTTTTAGCATAATCTCAGGCTCAAGGTCTTTTAGCTTTTTTTTGGCTACTATGCTTACTCTGCCAGCACCCATGTTTAAAGCTGAGAGAGCACAGAGCCTAGCAGCCCCACTCATATCGCCACAAGCCACAAAAGCATGTCCAAAGTCGCCTTTATTTACATTTTGTGTATTGCGACTTGGCAAGCGCATATCACTCATCTCAAGTAAAAAATCGCTAGAAACACCGCTAGTATAAAGTCCCTCACAAAGCCCTAAATCAGCGCAGATTAACTCACCTACATAGTCCTTAGCAAGGTCGTTAAAAAGCCCTAGTTTAGCTGCTCCCATCGTGATAGTAGTGTTTGCACGAAATGCAAGTGGAGAGGGAATTCCTGCTATATCAAGCCCACTTGGCATATCCACGCTGAGAGCCAGCACGAGTGGATTTGCTGATATTGCTTCGTTTAAAGAGGCGATGAGAGTTGTGATTTTTGTGCTTAACTCACCTTTAAATCCTGCGCCAAAAATACCATCAATCACGCAAACTGAACCCTTTAGAGCCTCGCTTATCCAGCCTGCTGTATTCTCATCAATCTCATTTGCTTTTATGACCTTCAATCCTGCGCTTTTTGCTATTTTTAGCTGAGTTGTGGCGTTATTATTTAGCTTATCGCTTACTAGCACAGCCACGCACTCATACTCTCCACACAACCTGCGAAGAGCAGCTAGTGCGTCTGCGCCGTTATTTCCCCCACCACAAAAGCCAAGCACCAAAGCCCCTTTGTAGCGTTCTTTTACCACCTTTGCCACAGCTGCGCTGGCGTTTTCTTGAAGTACTAACTCGCTAAGTCCTAGGCTCACTGCTCTTTTATCAAGCTCCCCTGTGCTTGTAAAGACTTTTTTCATATTATCCCCCTTTACGCTCTAAATCTATATCCAAGTGCTTCTAAGGCGTGTTCTTTTGCTATGATTTCATTTTGTGCAATATCGGCGATAGTTCGTGCTACTTTTAGCGTTTTGTTTATCGCTCTTTGGCTTAGATTATAGGTGCTTGCAGCTCTTTGTATCACATCAAGAGCCGCTTTATCACAAATACAGTATTTTGCTATATCAGCTTCATCTAACTTGCCGTTTAGCTCGCTTTGCCCACGGCTTATTTGTGCCCTAAACCCACGCATGACAAGCTCGCTCATCGCCCCACTATCAAGCCCAGCATTAGTTTTATCAATCTGCGAACTCATTAGCACATACAAATCAATTCTATCCATTAAAGCCCCTGAAATGCTAGCTTTATAGCGTTTTATATCTTTTGGGCTGCAAGTACATACTAGCTCGGTATTTAGCGCATTGCCACAAGGGCAAGGATTCATCGCTCCAACAAACAAAAACTTCGTATCATAGCTGATTTTTGAGTTTACTCTTGAGATATTTATGCGGTTATCTTGTAGTGGTTCTCGCAAGCTCTCTAAAATGTTAGATCCAAAGTGCGGTAGCTCGTCAAAAAAGAGAATTCCACCATTTGCTAGGGCTACTTCGCCGATTTTTGCCACTGAGCTGCCGCCGCCAAAAATGCTTGAGCGTGTGCTAGTGTGATGAGGCGAGCGAAATGGTCTAAGCGCGCTAAAATCAGCCTCAGTAGCATTTAAACTCTCATAGGCGCAGGCTTTTAGCACCTCTTCTTTGCTCTGTGGCGGCAGGATGTAGCGCAACCTTTTTGCGCTCATGCTCTTTCCGCAGCCTGGCGAGCCCTCAAAGATGATATTGTGAAATCCAGTTGCAGAGATCACACAGGCTCTTTTTGCTCTATCTTGTCCGTAGATGTCTTTAAAATCCATAGGGAATTCTAAATTTGGCACAAAGATTTTATCGCCGATTTTTATGGTGTTTTCAAAAAGTGGATGAGAGGCTTGCACTTTTTTAGAGCTTGCAAACTCATCATTTGTGAAAAAATAAAACGCCTCTTCAAGGCTAGAAATCGCATAAACTTCAAAGTTTGGTATCATAGCTGCTTTTAAGGCTATGTCTTTTGGTAAAAGAATTTTTGCGCTATTAACTTGCGTGCTTAAAAATAGCAAGATTGAAAAAAGCTCTGCGCTTGATTTTACCGCTCCGTCTAATCCTAGCTCGCCAAAGACAAAAAAATCCTCGTTAAAATGACGCTTTTGTAGCATTATAAGCAGGGCAATGCCAAGGTCAAAATGCGACCCGTCTTTTCTTACGCCACTTGGGCTAAGGTTTATGTTTATGCGAAGTGGGGGGAGTTTGGCTTCTTCAAGGCTGTTTGAGAGTAAATTTAGGGCTGATTTTACCCTAGTGGAGCTTTCTTTTATGCTAGCACCTGCTAAGCCAACGATGTCAATAGCTGGCAAAGCACGGCTTAAAGACGCTTCAATGCTTATTATATGGAGTGTGTCGCTCAGGCTTGCGGTTTTGAGCGATTTCATTATAGAATTGCCTTGCCTTTTTTAAGGGCTTCTTTAAACTCTTTATCAAACTTTTTGCGCTTTGTGTAGCCGATTTTTTCTATAAACAAATGCCCATCAAGATGATCGTATTCGTGCTGTATACACACAGCTTTTAGCCCATCTGCTTTTAAGGTCTGCTTTTTGCCGTATCTATCAAAGAATTCTAGTTCTATAAACTCGGCTCTTTTAACCTCTTCATAATACCCTGGCACACTAAGACAGCCTTCTTTATAAGTCTGCTCGCCAGTTTTACTTATAAATCTTGGATTTATGATTTCTATTAAATCTTCTTTTAGCTGAACTGTTTTTGGATCGCCGTCTTCATCAAGCTCGTCAAGCTCTCTTGGGATAAGCACCAAAAAAACTCGCTTTAACTCGTCTATTTGAACCGCTGAAATGCCTATACCATTGCTAGCAATCATAGTATCATACATATCATCAAGCAAGGTAGCAAGCTCGTCATCAAAGCTTTCTACTGGTAGACTCTTTTTAAAAAGATTTGGATTTGGGTAAGTAATTATCTTGCGGATCATTATTTGCTCTCTACTATTTCGTAGTTTTTGCCACTTGCCCTTTCAAGTCCATCAAGAGCATTTGAGATAATCTCTTCTGCGCTTAGTTTGGCATTTAGTGGGGTTAGAACCATTTGTAAATCAAGCTTTAGCTCACTTTCGCTTATAAAAAACTTCGCTTGGCTGATTAGCTTGCGGATACGATCACAGGCTAGCTTTGCACCTTCTATATCAGTGTGTTGCATAAGCACGCAAAAACAACCATTATCATAGTGAGCCACCACATCTGAGCGGCGAGAGATGTTAAATAGTGTTTGAGCGATATTGCGCAAAATTCCACGCTTGTCATTCATAGAATCAATCTTAGCTAGCACTTTTGGATCTACTTTGACAAACATCAAGGTCTCGCTATATCCGTATTTTTTCACATAGGCTAAGTTTGAGCGTAGAACTTCTATAAAATAAAGTTTGTTAAATACAGCGTATTGTGGATCATATACACTTTGAGCGCTAATGTTTTTAAAGACCTTGCCAACCTCATCGTAGTTTGCTTTTATAGCATTTATGTGGCGGCTCATGAGAGCATCAAGTTTTTTAAGATCATCGCTAAATGCCTTTATGCAATCTTGAATTTCAAAGGCGTTTGAGTTGCGTTTACTCTCATCTAGGCGCTTTTTTACTATGCCTTCCATGATAATGAGATTTTTATACACTAGGCTGATTACTTGAAGTATATTTTTGATCTGCACAAAGCCATGGCGAATCTCGGTTTCCATTTGTATACGAGTATGTGCGCTTGTTTTTTTAAGATCATTGCTGCTAAGACTAGTAATAAAGCTTTTTAACTCACTATCTTCGCCCTCAAGTAGCTTGGCAAAATACACCTCAAAATTATCAGGCGTAGCAAAGACTTGATCGCTTAGCATATGACTTAGCACATTTGTTGAGAATTTATTCAAAGCATTTAGCAGTGAAGCATCTACTTTTGGTTTGTCTTCGGTTTTTGCTGGTTTTGGTTTTGCGGGCGCTATTTGCCCGTCTGCTGCAGCTATTGCGATGTCAAGTGATTTTTTGTCACTTTGTAAAACAATTGTTGCGGGCTTTTTTGCATCTGCCATAAGCGTCCTTTATTTTTTTATTTTATTGCTAGGAATTCTAGAATTTCTTAAACTAGAATTTCTTAAACTAGAATTCCTTGAACTAGAATTCCTTAAACTAGAATTCCTAACCTAGAATTCCTAAATTTAAAATCTAGAATTCCTAGGAATTCTAGATTGATTTATCTACTGATCTTTCTAATACACTATCTATAATGCCGTATTCACAAGCCTCAGCAGCACTCATGAAAAAGTCTCTATCAGTATCTTTTACGATTTTTGCTAGCTTTTGTCCTGTGTTTTGAGCTAGAACTCCATTTAGCACTTCTTTTAGGCGCAATATTTCTTTTGCTTGGATTTCTATATCAGTAGCTTGTCCTCTTGCTCCACCTAATGGCTGGTGTATCATGATACGAGCGTTTGGTAGGGCGTAGCGTTTGCCCTTTGCCCCACAGCTTAGCAAAAACGCTCCCATACTAGCAGCCTGACCTATACAAATGGTACAGATATCAGGCTTAATGTAGTTCATCGTATCATAAATGCTAAGTCCGCTAGTAACCACGCCGCCTGGGCTATTTATGTATAAATAAATATCTCTATCTGGATCTTCTGCTTCTAAAAACAGCATTTGTGCTACAACTGCGCTTGAGACCTGATCGTCTATTTCGCCACTTAGCATGATAATGCGGTCTTTAAGCAAACGCGAGTAAATATCATAAGCTCTCTCGCCCTTGCTGGTGCGTTCGATTACGGTAGGGACTAGGTAGCTCATTATTCTTCCTCTTTTTTCTTTCTACCGCGTTTTGGCTTTTCTTCTGCGTTTTCTGTGCTAGCAGCTTTTTTAGCAGCTGGTTTTTTCTCGGCTGCCTTTGGTTCTGCTTTTGTAGCCTTTGACTCAGCTGCTTTTTTAACGCTGCTAGCTTTTTTAGCTTTTTCTATTTGCTCATCTTCTGGTAGTGGGAAAAGGTGTAAAAATAGCTTTTCTTCAACTATAGCCATTTTTACAGCTGGTAGCATGCCGTTCTTTTTGTAGTATTCCATATGCTCTTTTGGATTTCTGCCACTGCGGTATGCTTCCATATATATAGTTTGGATTAGCTCTTGGTCGCTTACTTCGATTTTATTTACCTTTGCTAGCTCATCGATGATGAAAGTTAGCTTAACGCTATTGCTAGCCTCTTCTTTGTAGCTCTCAAGTTTAGCTTCAAGGGCTTTTTTATCTTCTTGATATTTTTTACGCTCATCATCGCTAAAGCTATACCAGTCGTTGCGGAAACGAACATTCATTTCTTGATCTACGATATTTTCTGGCAAATCAAAGTTAAATTTCTTTGTCAAAGCCTGGGCAAATTTATCTTTTATCTCTCCATTCAGCAGAGTTATAAACTTGCTAGTGCGGATTTGATCTTTTATGCTAGCTTCTAGCATTTCTTTACTTGGGTTTTGCTCGTTTGGCATGATTTTTTTAAGCGTTTCTTCGTTTAGCTCAGCCTTTTTTTGCTCCCCTATTTCGTGTAGTTTTACTTTAAATACAGCGTCTTTGCCTGCCAGGTGAGTTGCGCCATACTCAGCCGGAAATGTTACTTTTACATCACGCTCTTCACCCACTTTTAGTCCTATCATACCATCTTCAAAGCCTGGGATAAACTGACCTGAGCCGATTTCTAGGATGTAGTTTTCAGCCTTGCCACCCTCAAAAGCCTTGCCATCTACAAAGCCCTCAAAGTCAAACTTAGCAAAATCGCCTTTGCCTAGTTCTTTTTTGCTTGATTTCTCTAAACTACCAAACATTTTTAGCATATTATCAATGCGCTCATCGATTTCTTTTTGTTCTACTTTTGGTGCCTCATAAGCTGGAAGCAAGCTCTCATAGCCTTTTATATCTACTTCTGGGCGAAAAGAAATTGTAATTTCTACATCAATATTGCCGTCTTTCTCATCAAATTTAGTAACAAGCGGCTCGCCAATAGTATCATTTAGGCTTTTGCCAAGTTCTTTTAAACCATCACCTACTATATCGCCTAGCACTCTGTTTTTGGCATCACCTTCTATTTCTTTGCGGTATTTTTGTAGCATCAAAGAAGCTGGGACATGACCCTTGCGAAAACCTGCGATATTTGCTGTTTTTGCTGCTTCTTTGGCTAGCTGATTTACTTTTGCTTCAAGCACATCAGCACTGATTGTTGCGCTTACCTTTGCGTTTGCTTTGTTTACATTTTTTGCGTTTACTTGCATGCTTTTACCTTTTTTTAGAAATAAAAATTGCCAAAATCTTAGCAAAATTTTGCTTTATTTTAACATAAACAAAGCAAATTATTGTAAAATGCTAAAAATTTTATAAGGTTTTAACATGGATAAAAAAGAAAATTTAGTTAGAGAATTCCTTTCTTTGCTTGGCGAAGACCCTGAGCGTGAGGGCTTGCTTGATACACCAAAAAGAGTTTCAAAGGCCTTTGATTTTTTAACAAGTGGCTATAAAGAAGATCCAAAAGAAGTGCTAGGCTCTGCTTTATTTACAAGCTCGGCAAGTGAAATGGTGCTTATTAAAGACATTGAGTTTTACAGCCTTTGTGAGCATCATTTGCTGCCGATAATCGGCAAAGCGCATGTGGCCTACATACCAAATGGCAAGGTCGTGGGGCTATCTAAAATCCCACGCATGGTAAATATTTTCGCTCGCCGCCTTCAAATCCAAGAGCAAATGACAGAACAAATCGCAAGTGCCTTACAAGACTGCCTTGCACCAAAAGGCGTGGGCGTGATGATAGAAGCACGCCACATGTGCATGGAAATGCGTGGAGTTCAAAAAATAAACTCTATTACAAGCACCTCAGCCCTGCGTGGCAGATTTATAAAAGATGAGCGAACAAGAAAAGAGTTTTTTGATCTAATTAAAATAAGATAAAGGCTAGAAAATGAACCAAAATCTAGAATTCCATAAGCAAAAATTAGCTGAAATTTTAGAAAGTCACGAGCGAGGTGAGGCTAAGACTTATACTTTTGAAGAATTTAAGTCTTTACAGGACAAGCACATTGAGGAACTTCGCAAAAAATATCAAAAAAAAGCTAGTGGGCAATGAAATTTGAGTTTGATGATAGATTTATCAAAGCTTTAAACGATATAGAGAGCTTTATTGCGCTAGATAGCCTTGAGAGGGCTGAAAAATTCAAAAATGACATTATTGATAAAATTAGCTCTCTTGATTTTATGCCTAAACGCTGCCGCAAAAGCACGCTAGCAAATGATGAAAGCATAAGAGATTTGATATTTAAAGGCTACATTATAGTTTTTAAAATAGAAAATGACACAATAAAAGTTCTTTATATATACAAAGAAAATGAACCAAAGATGATTTTTTAGGCAAAAATAGGTAATAAAATGTCGCTAGAACTCCTTAAAAACAAGCTAAACTCAGCCAAAATAAACCTTAGTGGCTCTTTTGGCGTTATTACTAAAATCAGCGCAAATATGCTAGAGGTCTCAGCCCTAGATGCTGGAATTGGCGATATAGTCCAGATTGAAGGCTCTGGTGCTGGTCAGCTTGGTATGGTTACGCAGATTTATGAGGGCGGTGCTTCTGTCTCGCCCTTTGGCTTTGTAGAGGGCTTTAAGATAGGTGAGAGAGTTTATGCTAGTGATATTGGTATGAGTATACCAGTTGGTGAGGGACTTTTGGGGCGAGTGGTAGATCCCTTTATGCGACCAAAGGACGGCAAAGGGCCGATTTTTTCTACTGAGCGTGTGCCTATTATGAAAGCGCCCATTGATGCGATGAAGCGTGGGCTAATTGATGAGCCTTTTAGCGTGGGAGTTAAGGCAATTGATGGGCTTTTGACCTGCGGTAAGGGGCAAAAACTAGGCATTTTTGCAGGCTCAGGCGTGGGAAAAAGCACTCTAATGGGTATGATCGTAAAGCACTGCGTAGCACCGATTAAGGTAGTTGCGCTTATCGGCGAGCGTGGGCGTGAGGTGCCTGAGTTTATACAAAAAAACCTTGGCGGAGACCTTTTGGGCACTGTTATGGTGGTAGCTACTAGCGATGATAGCTCGCTTATGCGAAAATACGGAGCCTTTTGTGCGATGAGCGTGGCTGAGTACTTTAAAAACAAAGGCCACGATGTGCTATTTATCATGGATAGCGTAACTCGCTTTGCTATGGCTCAGCGTGAGATAGGCCTAGCCCTTGGTGAGCCACCGACTAGCAAAGGCTATCCGCCTAGCTCGCTAACCTTGCTGCCGCAGCTCATGGAAAGGGCTGGCAAAGAAGAAGGTCAGGGCTCAATTACAGCCTTTTTTACCGTGCTTGTAGAGGGCGATGACATGAGTGATCCTATCGCTGATCAAAGTCGCTCGATTTTGGACGGGCATATCGTGCTTGACCGCTCGCTTACTGACTATGGCATTTATCCGCCTATAAATATCCTAAACTCAGCAAGCCGTGTAATGGGCGATGTAACCACACCAGAGCACAGAGCAAATGCTAGAAAGTTTAAACGCTACTACTCAATGCTAAAAGAAAATGAAGTGCTAATCCGCATAGGCGCGTATCAAAAGGGCTCGGATAAAGAACTTGATATGGCAATAGCCAAAAAAGCCTTTATGGATGATTTTATCCGCCAAGACTCCACTGCTGGGTATACTATCGCAGATACAGTCAAAATCTTAGAGCAGATAAACTAGAATTCCTAAGACAAAAACTAGAATTCCCTAGAATAAAATCTAAAATTTCTATGGGCTTTTTGCGTTTATATCATTTAAGAATTCTAGAATTCCCAAGCCTTGTGCCATCCCCCGACTTGATCGGGGGATCTCTAATAGTAGGAATTCTAGAATTCTGTCATTGCGAGGGAGCAAAGCGACCGAAGCAATCTCGTTCAAAATCGCCGTCATTGCAAGCGAAGCGAAGCAATCTCTAGGAATTCTAAATTTATTCTTAGGAATTCTAGATTTTAGCGTGGGAATTCTAGAATTTGCCTTAGGAATTCTAGAATTTTGCTCGCTTTTAGGCTAGATAAATCTAGCCTAGCTCGCAAATTTTATAAGGGCTACGCCCTAAACCCTTAGGGGCTGCCGCCCCTAAAACCCCGCTAAAATTTAGAATTCTCCCCCTAGATGACGGAATTTTAGACGGAATTTTGAACGAGATTGCTTCGGTTGCTTTGCTCGCTTGCAATGACGCAGGGAATTCTAGAATTCCTCAAACATAAAATAATCTTCCAAGCCCTTAGCGAAGATATCTACTGCTTTATTAAGATACGCTTGCTGCTCGGCTACTGTTTTGTAGCTGACAATCTTGCCATCTTTTTCTTCTTTTAGGGTTATGCCTTGTTTTTGGCATTTTTCTATTAGTTTTTTTACTATGTCGTTTTTGGTGTTTTTGCCATCTAGTAGCAAAAGAAACTCATAGTCTAGCTCGCCAAAGTTCGTGCTTTTATTTTGTGGTGTTACAAAGCCCAGGATATGATTTTTATCCCTTGCTAGATATTTGATAAAGCTTTTATAGCTAGCTATAACCCTTGTTTTGCCCACTTCATATTTTAGCACTTTTTGCGCTTTTGTGTGGAAGTTTATCCCGCCATTAAGGGCTGAGTTTATATCAAAAATATGCTCGCTTAATGAGCCCTTATCTATTAGCCCTAAGGCTTCTTTTATGCTTAGTGAGTTAGGGTAGATATCTACAAGCGCATTTGCTAGACGCTCCATAGCAAGCCCTATCTTTAAAATAACTTTTAGCAAACTCTAGCACTGTATCATTAGCAATCTCGCTATAATCATAGTGTAAGGCTATATCTTCTAAAATTCCATCATTGTAGGAATTCCGTCATTGCGAGGGAGCAAAGCAGAGGGAGCAATCTCATTCAAAATTCCATCTAAAATTCCATTCAAAATTCCGTCTAAAATTCCATATAGAGATCCTCGGGTCAAGCTGGGGGATAACACAAGGCAAGTCGTGGGATGACAGGGAATTCTAAAATTCCTAGGGATAAATTTAGAATTCCTTAAAGATTGCTTCGCTTCGCTCGCAATGACGGAATTCTGCAATGACGAATTTTAGTGAATTCTAAATTTCCTACATAAAAATTGTTTATTTTTGGCTATAATCAAAATAAAAAGGCTATAAATGTTTGTTTGTAAGCACTGCGCTGGGCATTTTGAGGGTGAGGCGGTAATAGACGCAAACGGCGATGAGTTTTGCTGTAATGGCTGTAAAAATGTCTATGCCTACTTAAAATCTCAGGGCTTTAGCGAGTTTTACTCCAAGCTTAAAAAAGGCGAGCAAAACCTAGCAAAACCTAGCTCAAAGCACTTTGATAAGCAAAGCGCTAGCTCGATGTTCTCAAAGCTTTTGCGCCGTGATGAGAATAGTCCTTTTATCTGCGAGCTTGAAGTGCTAATTTCAGGTATCCACTGCCCAGCTTGCATCTGGCTAAATGAAAAGGCTCTAAGCAATTTAGAAGGCGTTTTGGAGCTAAACATAAGCGCCACAACCAGCAAGGCTAGAGTGCTATTTGATGAGCGAAAAACAGCCCTTGAAGATATTCTAAATCTCATCATTGCCATAGGCTATGACCCAAAGCCCTTTAACGAGGTTAATGGCGCAAAAAACTCTCTAAGCCGTGAGTATTACGCTAGACTTATCGTAGCATTAGCTTGTTCTATGAATATAATGTGGGTGGCAATTGCCCTATATAGCGGATATTTTGAGGGCCTTAGCCTTGGGGCAAAAAAAATCTTACATTTTGCTGAGTTTGTGCTAGCAAGCCCGCCTGTGTTTTATACAGCAAGCGTGTTTTACCGCTCGGCTCTTAGCTCGCTAAAACTACGCCAAATCAGCATGGATGTAAATGTAAGCTTAGGAATTTTAAGCGTGTATTTCTACTCAGTTTATGCTATGCTAAGTGGCTCAGAGCAGGTGTATTTTGACTCAGCTTGTATGCTTGTAACTTTTATATTTGCTGGCAAGTTTTTACAAACCAAAGCCACGCAAAAAGCCGCCCAAGAACTAGAAAATATAAGCTCACTTTTTGTAGAACAAGTAATGAGCGTAAAAAATAATTCTAGAATTCCTAGTATTAGCGAGTTTAAGCCCTGCGATGTAAGTGAGGTAAAAAGTGGTGATTTTGTGCTTTTACGCTCTGGAGAGAGGGCTATGATAGATGGAGTGGTGCTTAGCGGGCAGGCTAGCGTGGATAATTCTAGCATAAACGGCGAGAGCGTGCCTGTGGGCATTAGCAAAGATGATGCTTTGCTTAGTGGGGCTTTGTGCGCTGAGGGTAGTGTGATATACAAAGCCACAAGTAGCTTTCAAGGCTCATTTTTAAACAAACTCTCAAAACTTCTAAGTAACGCTAGCTTTGCTAGGGCAGAGATTGAAGAGCTAGCAAATAAAATCTCTAGCCACTTTGGCTGGGCTATTTTGACTCTTTGCGTGGCTAGCTTTGTTTTTTGGAGTGTGGTAAATATCTCAGCGTGGAGTGGGGCAAATGCTTTTGGCGTGGCTATTAGCGTGTTAGTTATCGCTTGTCCTTGTGCGCTTAGTCTTGCTACGCCTATTGCTACTTTGGTGGCTATGGGAACCTCTACAAAACGATCAATTGTCTTTAAAGACGCAAAAGTGCTTGAAACCCTAGCAAAGTGTGATATAATCGCTTTTGACAAAACCGGCACTCTAAGCAAAGCTAATTTAAAGGTGCTAAAGGGGCAAAGATTTTTGCCTTTTGATGACGAGGCTTTACTAGCCCTAGCAAGTGCTAGCACGCATCCTATTAGCAAGGCAGTAGCGAGCTATATTTTGGAAAAAACTTGCACTTTAAGTTCGTTTAACCAGGGAATTTTAGAAAACATCCAAAACATCGCTGGTAAGGGCATCACTGCGACTTATAAAGGCGTAAAAATCGCAGGTGGGTCAAGGGCTTTTGTAGAAAGCCTTGGTGCTAACACGGCTGATGATGCCAGTGGCAGCAGCGAGTATTATTTTATGTATGATAACAAACTTGTAGCACGCTTTTTTCTAGATGATGAGCTAAGAGAAGGGGCAAAAGCTAGCATAAAAGAGCTAAAAAAAATGGGATTAAAGGTGCTAATGCTAAGTGGAGATAAGCAAATAGTAGCTAGCAAGGTAGCAAGAGAACTAGGGATTGATGAAAGCCACGGTGAGCTAAATCCAGAGCAAAAAGCCCTGCTAATAAAAGAGCTACAAAAAAGCGCAAATGTCGTAATGGTAGGCGATGGGATAAATGATATCCTGGCTTTAAAAAGCGCAAATGTAGGAATTGCTATGGGCTCAGGGGCAAGTGTGAGCGTGGGGGTTAGCGATGTGGTGCTGCTGCGTGATGAGCTGGGGGACCTTGTCTTTGCGCTACACCAGGCAAAAAAAACCTTCAAAGTAATAAAAGAAAATCTATTCATAAGCCTTGTTTATAATGCGCTTAGCATACCGCTAGCTATGGCTGGGTTTATTATCCCGCTATTTGCTGCTATTTCGATGTCGTTTAGCTCGCTACTTGTGGTGCTAAACTCACTTAGACTAAAAGGACAGCCATGAACTCTACAATTGCGATGATGCTTGGGGTTTCTATTTTTCTTGCTTTTTGTGCGATTTGGGCTTTGATCTGGGGCGTGCGCTCAAAGCAGTTTGATGACTATGAGAAGTTTTTGGGTGGGACAAAATACGATAGCGAAGAGGCGCTAAATGATGCGTATAGGATGGAGCAGCGCAAAAAAGAAAGTGGGTATAGGCCGCCTGATTGATTGGATGGGATTGTGGGAATTCCGTCATTGCTGGAATTCCGTCATTGCGAGGAGTGAGTGAGACGAAGCAATCTCGCTCAAAAACTTAATAAGTCTTAATAAATGAGATTGCTTCGCTTCGCTCGCAATGACGAATTTTAAGGAATTCTAGAATTCCTAAGCGTAAAAAAGCTAAGAGAATTCCCAAAACAAAAAGGATAAAAATGACTGATAGATATACTCGCTCTCGCTGGCTTTTTGGCGATGATTTTAGCAAACTACAAGCTGCAAAAGTGCTAGTATGCGGCTGTGGTGGCGTGGGTGGTGCTGCTATTGAAGCGCTTGCTCGCTCTGGCGTGGGAGCTATCAGGGCTATTGATAGCGACAGCTTTGATATCACAAATCAAAACCGTCAGTTTCGCAGCGAAAATATAAATGAGCCAAAGGCAGCTGTCTTTGAGCGAGAGCTGCCAAATGTGCGTGGCACAATTGGGCGAATTGATGAAAGCAGTATAAACTCGCTGGGGCTTGATGATTTTGATGTGATAATTGATGCCATTGATGATATAAAGGCAAAGATTTTGCTAGCCAAAAACGCTAGCGATAAACTGCTTTGCTCGCTTGGCAGCGCAAAACGCATTGATCCTTCTAAGCTGCGCTATGATAGCATTTGGCAGACAAAAGGCGATGCCTTTGGGGCGAAGTTTCGCTACGAGCTTAGAAAATCTGGTTTTAGTGGCGATTTTACCTGCGTTTATAGCATAGAAGAGCCTAGATGCAAGAATCTTGGCAGCTGCATGGCTGTAACTGCAAGTACGGGGCTTATGCTAGCTAGTCTTGCGATTAGGCGAATTTTAGGGGAATTCTAGGGAATTTTTGGGGAATTTTAAACTCCGCTGCCCTTTGGGTTTTGCAGCTGAAATTCCGTCATTGCGAAGCTTTGAAAAAAGAGGGAGCAATCTCGTTCAATGCTTAATAAATGAGATTGCTTCGCTTCGCTCGCAATGACGAATTTTAGGGAATTCTAAAATTTCTAAAAAAAAGACACCCCCTAACCCACAGAAAAACAAAGAAATTCTAAAATTTTCTATAGAGATCCCCCAAAGGGGCTGGGGGATGACATAGTAGGGAATTCTAGGGAATTCTAGGGAATTCTAGGGAATTCTAGGGAATTCTAGAATTCCCTAGAAATTATTTACTACTTTTCTCAGCTGCCTCATCAATGATAGCAAAGATATTATTCCCTGCTTCATTTGCCTTTTTAAATGTGCTAATGAACTTTTCTATATCATCTTTTTTGTAACCATATTGGCTATTAGAGATGTTTTTTTCTACATTTGCTTTTAGTTCGCTTGCGTTTTGCATTAGCTTATCGTAGAGCCTAGCAGCTTTAAAGATTTTTTCTACATCACTATACCACTGCGCTAAAATTTCGCCTTGCTTTTGTAAGGCTTCGTTGTCGCCGATTTCGTGGATAACATTGTGTTGGGCGGTTTGCAGATAGGTTACTTGGTTTAGCTTGCCGATGATTCCTAGGGTTTTATTTACCACATACTGGCTGATTTGAGCAGTTTGAGCAGCATTTTGGTTAAAGGTATTTATAGCATTGCCAAAGTTTATTACGCTTTTATTTGCAAGGTTTGCGATTTCATTTATACGCTCGGCGTTTAAGGTTAGGTCGTTTGTTTGCTGTTGTAAAGACTGGATATTTATGCCGATTTCATTTGTTGCTTTTTGTGTGTTTTCAGCTAGTTTGCGAACCTCATCAGCCACCACAGCAAAGCCCCTGCCGTACTCACCGGCTCTGGCTGCTTCTATAGCAGCGTTTAGGGCTAGTAGGTTTGTTTGATCTGCGATATCACGGATTAGATCTACTACTGATGAGATTTCGGATGTTTTTTCATTTAGATTGTTTATAGCATCATTTGTGTTTGTAATTAGCATCTCAAACTGCTGCATTTCGCTATTTAGAGTTTTTATAGCCTCGCCACTTTCGTTTGCTTTGCTTGAGGTTTCTTTTGTCATATCGCTGATTTGGATTAGGTTTGAGATTGCGCCTGAGAGATTGCTTTGGATATCTACTATGCCATCAGAACCTTTGTTTGCTTTATCTAGCTCATCGGCTAGGATGATGCGAGTTTTACTTTTTTGGCTTTCGTGCGCACTTTCTACGCCACGACTTACGCCCTGAGCGTTTATTTTAAAAAGCCCTCTAAAACCCTCGGTAAAGATATTTCTATGCGTTCTGCCTGTTTCTGCGCTATCAATACAGGTGTAAATCTCACGCTGGAGAGCCTCAACCTGGTCTAGCAAATCATTTACACAAAGAGCAATTTTGCCACTTAGGGTGCCCGGGTCTATGTTTGTAACCCTAGATTCTAAAAGTCCTTGGCGAGCCTGATTTACCACTTTTAGGATTTCATTTAGTTTTTCATCTTGTTTTTTACCAAACATTTTTGCTTCCTTATTTTTTTCTTTGTAGATTATTCATTAGCTCATCATAAGTAGTGCCAAGGTCTTTTAGCGTTTTTGCTAGCAGTTGCTCTGAGGCTTTCATGCCGCCTGTTTTCTCAGCCTCTAGCAGCTTTTCGTATAGTGGGGCGATGATGCTTAGGGCTTTTGGATTTGGCTTTCTGCGTACTGAGTAGTAGCCGATGATGTTGCCATCTACATCAAGCGAAGGTGTAATATTTGCAAACACCCAGTAAAAGCTGCCATCAAAAGTGCGGTTTTTAACATAAGCAAAGATTTCATCTTTTTTCGTAACAGTATCCCAAAGTAGCTTGAAAACTATCTTTGGCATATTTGGATGGCGGACGATGTTGTGATTTTTACCTAGAAGTTCACTTTCTTTTGCGCCTACGATTTTTATGAAGGCTTGATTGCAGTAAGTGATGATACCTTTTGTATCGGTTTTTGAGACTAGAAAGTCATTTTCTTGGACGAATTTCTCAGTGTTAACACTCATGTATATCCTTAAATTTTTGTTAATAGCCTTATTATACAAAAAATATCTTAAATAAAAGAATGTTTAAGCAAATTTTTATGAAATTTATGTAAATTTTTTAAAAAAATATCTAGGAATTCTAGAATTCCTAGATATGTGCTGATATGTGCTAAGGAATTCTAGAATTCCCTAGCGCTAGACAAAATGCGCTAAGCGAGGCAGGGCTAGACTTTCATCAAAACCGCAAATTATATTTGCATTTGCCAAAGCTTGCGAGCTTGCCCCACGAAGTAGATTATCAATTGCGCTTAAAACTACGATTTTATCGCCACTTTTATAAGCACTTAGATCAGCAAAATGCGTACCAGCGACATTTTTTATCTGCGGTGGCTCAGAGCAAATACGAATAAAGCTTTCTTTGCTGTAAAAATCATTTAGCACATCAAGGGGATTAATCTGCGAAAACTGCTCTTTAAGCGTGATATACACGCTTGCAAGCATTCCACGATTTAGCGGCAGCAAATGTGGGACAAAAAGCACATCCCCAGCCCCACCAAGTGCGTAAAAATGCTCTTTTATCTCAGCTGCGTGGCGGTGAGTAAGCGGCGAGTAGGCATTTGCGTTCTCATCTACGCTAATAAAATGCGAGCTAGCTTTTAGGCTTTTGCCTGCGCCGCTTACACCACTTTTTGCATCTATGAAAACGCCGGCTTTTTCATCAATCATCTTAGCAAAGGGAGCAAGGGCTAAAAGACTTGCTGTAGGATAGCAGCCTGGATTTGCTACAAGCGAGCAGTTTTTAAGAGAGTGTCTGTGAAGCTCAGGCACGCTATAAACAGCACTTTCTAGCCCTTTAGCGTCTGTGTGCTCGCCGTAATTTGCCTCAAAATTCTCTAAGCTAATACGATAATCAGCCGAGAGATCTACGATTTTTACATGTTCTCTTAGCTCTTTTATGTATTTCATGCTTTGCATGTGTGGAAGTGCTGTAAATACTAGCTCACAACGCTTTTTTATCTGCGAAATATCAGCTACTTCTACGCTCATATCAAAAACGCCCCTTAGCTGAGGAAAAAGTTCGCTAAGCCTACTCTCGCTGCTAGCCCCAGCATAGCTAAGCTCAAAGTGCGGATGAGCTAAAATCAGCTTTACAAGCTCCAAACCTGTATAGCCTGAAACGCCTAAAATTCCTACCTTTATGCTCATTTTTTGCCCTCAAAATCAATAGGTTCGTAGCTAATGCTAATTATCTCAATCTCGCTTTTGCCTTTTGGTAAGCTTAGTTCTATTTGATCGCCTTCTTTTTTGCCAAGAAGCTGCTTTGCAAGCGGTGTTTCAATGCTAATAAGCCCCCTATTTAAATCACTCTCTACGCTACCAACGATGGTATAGCACTTCTCATCGCCGCTATCCATATCCTCAAAAACCACCTTTGAGCCAAATTTCACGCTATCGTGGGCGTAGCTGCTAGGGTCGATGACTTTTGCGTTTGCGATGATATCGCCAAGCTCGCTTATGCGGTTATCGATAAATCTTTGGCGTTCTCTTGCTGCTTGATACTCAGCATTTTCTTTCAAATCACCGTGAGAACGCGCAATATCAAGCTCTTTTATACACTCAGGGCGTTCTTTTAGTTTTAGATTTTTTAGCTCATCGTTTAGCTTTGAGTAGCCGTATATTGTCATTTGCTCGCTCATTTTTATCCTTTATATTTTTTAATAAATCTAGAATTCCTAAGAATTTTAGCCTAGGAATTCTAGATTTATCCTTTTTTGTTTGAGAAAATGTATTTTAGCGCAAAAAGTAAAATAAGCAAAATCACTGTTAAAATAGAACAAATAAAAAGCCCTTGCCTAGAGCCAAACTCACTAGCCAAGTAGCCAGCAAACCACGCTCCAAGCGGTGTAGAACCCAAGAAAAACAAGCTATAAACACTCATCACTCGCCCACGAAATTCCGCCCTTGAAAACAGCTGTAAACAAGCATTTATTGCGTTTAGGCTCATTATAAAGCTAAATCCTGTAAAAATCAGCCCCACTCCAGCCCAAAAAATACTAGGCGCAAGTCCCACGCAAAAAAGCCAAAACGCACAAGCAAAAGGGCCAAAATAAATGATTTTTAAGCTAACTCTACTCATAAAAGCTGAGCCCAAAGCCCCCATAAGCGCACCCACGCCGATCCAAGCCATAAGATAGCCAAAATCGCTATCGCTACCGCCAAGCTCAAAACGCACGAGCGCCGAGACGCTCACAGAATAATTTGGTATCAAAGTAGCAAAAATCAGCAAGATTAGCAAAGGTGTAAGCAAAATATCTCGCTTTTTTATGTAGATTAGAGCTGATTTTACAGCACTTAGAACATTTTGTTTTTGCAGGTTTAGCTTGTCTGGGGCTTTTAGATGAACCAAAAACAAAGAGCAAAAAATTGCTACAAAAGAAATAGTATTTGCCAAAAAGCACGCCCCTATCCCGAGACTTGCCATCACAAGCCCAGCTAAACTAGGTCCAGCGATGCGTGAGACGCTAACAGCCATTGCATTTAGCGCAACTGCGTTTTGTAAAATAGCTCTATCACAGACAAGCTCGTAGATAAAAGCGTGGCGAGTAGGGCTATCAAGGCTATTAAATACACCCATAGCAAAGGCAAGGCTAAGTACCAAAGCATAGCTAGCAAAATCAAAAAACACACTAAGCGCAAAGATGAGAGAGACCAAACATTGACCGCCTTGGGTAAGATATAAAATGCGTTTTTTGTCTTTTATTTTATCTATAAGAGCACCTGAAAATAGCGAAAATAGCATTATCGGCACGAACTGCGCTGCGCTTACAAAGCCTACTAGCAATGGGTCGTTTGTAATAATGAGTGCTAGCCACGGCTGAGCGATGTTTTGCATCCAAGTGCCACTTTGGCTAATGCCAAGTCCTAGCCAGTAAATTAGAAAATTGCGGTTTTTTAGCGCAATAAAAGGATTTTGTTTTTTCATTTTTGTTTTTATAGAATTTTTAGCTAAAATACTAGCTAAAAAAGGCTGAGTAATGAATAAATTTGCTAAACGAATAATACCTTGTTTGGATGTAAAAGACGGCAGGGTGGTAAAAGGCACGAATTTTGTAGGCTTAAAAGACGCAGGCGACCCAGTAGAAATCGCAAAAAGATACAATGATGAGGGCGCTGATGAGCTGTGCTTTTTGGATATTACCGCAAGTCATGAAGAGCGTGATACTATCGTTCATATCGTAGAAAAAGTGGCTAAAACGCTTTTTATCCCGCTTACTGTGGGTGGGGGAATTCGCAGTATTGATGATATTTCGCGCCTTTTAAACGCAGGCTGTGATAAAATCAGCCTAAACTCAGCTGCTATAAAAAATCCTAGCTTGGTGGAGCAAGCAGCAAATAAATTTGGCAGTTCTTGCGTGGTGGTGGCAATCGATGCTAAAAAAACAAAAAATTCGCACAATGTATTTATAAACGGCGGCCGTATTGATACAGGGCTTGATGCGTATCTTTGGGCAAAAAAAGTAGCCCAGCTTGGTGCTGGCGAGATACTGCTTACATCCATGGACAGCGATGGGACTAAGGCTGGATTTGACATAGAACTTACTAGCAAAATCTCTAGCCTTGTAAGTGTGCCTGTCATCGCTAGCGGCGGGGCTGGGAGCATGGAGCATATACTAGATGTTTTTAGATGTGGGGCGGATGCGGCATTAGCAGCTAGCATCTTTCACTACAAAGAAATAGAAATAAAAACCCTAAAAGAATATCTAAGCGCAAATGGCATAAGTGTGAGAGTGTAGGAATTCTAGAATTTAAGGAATTCTAGAATTAAGGAATTCTAGATTAAGGAATTCTAGAATTCCTTAGCTTTTGGATAGTAAAAATGGATAAAAATATTTTATTTCTGTGTGCTGGAAATGGCGAAGTTTGGGACTTTGCTAAGAGTATAGGCGTGGGGCTTGTAAGCTCAGCTATGAACTTAACTAAAATTCTAGCTAGGAATTCTAGTTTTGAAAAAGTGATTTTTGTAGGCACTTGCGGGCTTTATAAAAAGGGCGAAATTTTTGATATTATAAAGAGCAAGACTGCTGTGAATATTGAAATTAGCGAGCTTTTGGGGCTTTCGTATTCGCCTTTAAATTGCGATGTTCCACATGAAACAAAAATAAATAGCTCAAATTTTATCACAACTGATAAAAGCGTGGCTAGCAAGTTTTATGAGCGAGGACTAGTGGCTGAGAATATGGAGTTTTTTAGCGTTTGCGAAGTAGCAAAAAGCTTTGGAATTCCAGTTTTTGGAGTGTTTTGCGCTACAAACTTTTGCGATGAAAACGCTCATAATGATTTTATCAAAAATCACAAAAAAGCAATGGATATTTTGGAGAATTATATAAATGAAAACTATATTAGATTTTAGTAAAAAAGAGCTTGAAAGTATGGTAAAACCTAGCTTTCGTGCTAAGCAGATTTACGAGTGGATTTATAAAAAAGGCGCAGTAGAATTCACACAAATGAGCAATCTACCAGCTGCGATGAGAGACGAGCTAACAAAAAGCTACACCATTGATAGCGTGCGTGAAGTAAAATGCGAAATCAGTAGAGATGGTAGCAAAAAATACCTTTTTGCCCTGCATGATGGCAAGACGGTTGAGAGTGTGCTACTACCGATGAAAGAAGAGCTAAGTGATGAAAATGGAGAGCTAAAACGCCACGCAAGATACACAATCTGTGTTAGTTCGCAAGTGGGCTGTAAAATGGGCTGTGCATTTTGCTTCACAGCAAAGGGTGGCTTTGTGCGAAATCTAAGCGCAGGCGAAATCGTGGGGCAAATCCTATATATAAAAAGGGCAAATGAAATTCCCTATGAAAGGCGAGTAAATGTCGTATATATGGGTATGGGCGAGCCGCTAGATAACTTTGAAAATGTCAAAAAAGCAGTAGAAATTCTAAAAGAAAATGACGGACTTGCCATAGGCGCAAGACGCCAAACTATAAGCACAAGTGGCTTAGCAAGCCAGATAAAAAAACTTGGCGAGCATGATCTAGGCGTGCTTTTAGCGATTTCACTTCATGCTGTAAATGACGAGCTGCGAGATAAGCTAATGCCAGTAAATAAAGCCTACAATATCGCTGCTGTGATGGAGGCTATCAGGGAATTCCCGATCGATCAGCGAAAGCGAATTATGTTTGAATACCTTGTGCTTGGCGGCGTAAATGACCACGAGAGTGACGCAAAAACGCTAGTAAAACTGCTAAATGGCATAAAAGCAAAGGTAAATCTCATACTTTTTAATCCGCACGAGGGCAGTGAGTTTAAGCGTCCAGCTATGAGCGATGTGGAAAAATTCCGTGATTTTTTGCGAAGTAAGGGTGTGACTTGCACGATTAGAGAGAGCAAGGGACTTGATATTTCAGCTGCTTGCGGACAGCTAAGAGAAAAGGTAAAATATGACAACGCTTGATATAGCACAAATCGGCTTTTTAGTAGTAGTGGTTGCCTTGGGGCTTGGACTTATCATCCACACACTAGCAAAAGAGAAAAAAAACGGCTGAGTTTAAGCCCTTTTTTTAAGAAAAAAAGAGGGCGCTATAATACCTTTTTCATTTTAATAAGGGAGTATAAAAATGAGTATAAAAGCAATGGGTAATATAGGTAGCGAAAAATTGTATGTAAGCGAAAATGCTTATAATTTTGCCAAGTCTCAAAACTTTGAGAAAACGGGCAAAAACGAGCTTTTAATGGATTTGAGCTCTAAATTTAGCAATTTAAAGATAGGTATCGGCACTCAGCCTGGCGGACAAGGACACGGCAATGTCGCAATAAGCCCTAGAATTCTACAAAAAATGGCAAACGACCCAGCCGAGCGTGAAAAATACGAAGCTTTGCTCTATGATTTAAACGAGTTAAAGCCAATCACACACGATTGGTTTGGTGGCAAAATCGTAGCAAGTGGAACAATAATAAACGATGATGGTTCTGTAAGCGGCTGGTCTATAGGTCAAAGTGGCGATGCAAAAGAGCAAAAATCAGCCACGCAAAAACTGCTTGAAGAACTAGAAAAATTACAAGAAAAACGCAGACTAGAAAAGCAAAAAGAAAAAACAAAGATAATTTGCTTGATGTAAAAATATAGAATCTAGAGCAAAATATCTTTGCTTTTAAACTCAGTTTTGGAATTCCAAAAAAAAGAGAAAAAAAACGGCTGAGTTTTACTCATGGCACGCTTTTGCTTAGAAATATAGAAAGGATCATGCTATGCTAAATCAAATTTCAAATCAAAATTATTTTATAAATACAAAATACACTAGCTCAAAAAGTGAGAATTCTAGTACTTTTGGCGATATGCTAAATACCTTTACACTTAAAATACATGATGAAAAAGGCAATAAAGCACTTACTAGCACTACACTAGCAAATGGCGGTTCAGCGAGCGTTTTTGAGAAAAGCGATGGCGAGTATATCGTAAAAGCATGGGATAATGAAGGCGGGGTGAAAGAATACAGCGTAAATGTAAATGAAGTAAATCCTAGTTCGGCTAGCTATTTTGAGCTTTTAGCTTATAGTTCACACAATGATAAAATAGGCAAAACCAGCTCTGCTTTGCGCGATTTTCTAAGCGCATCAGCAGGCGTGAGAAATGACAATTTTTACACCTTTAACGATATTGAGCGCAAAATTGATTTAAAATCAATGTTAAAAGAGTTTATGAATATGCAAAAAGACTTAAATCCAATCGTATATAATCACATGTTAGAATTCTATAATATAATGTAATTTTAGCCTTAGAAACTTGCTAGCTAAGGCTAAAATTTTGGAATTCCAAAATGTTTTTAGCCCAAAAGCTCTAAAAAATTTTGCCATTTTGCTTTATTTTCGTAGTCCCAGTTTGAGCTTGATTGTGCGATTATATCGCTTATTAGCGCTTTCCAGTCTAGCTTGGTATCCTTACTAAAAGTCTCTCTATACTCATTTTCCACGCGAGATTTTACCTCAGACATAGCTACTTTTAGCACAGTATCTTCAAAACTAGCCTTATTATTTTCTTTTAGATTTAGGGCATACATTTCATCGCTATTAGCATTTGTAGGGTTTACATCATTTGCGTTTATTATTTTTTTTTGAGTGCTGTAAGTGCTTAAAGTTTGATTTGAAAATTTGTGAGATTTTCATGTGTATTCCTTTATCTAGAATTCCCAAAATATCAAACAAAAGTTATTCCTAGAATTCTAGAATTCCCTAGGGAATTCTAGATAAAATCAAATATGTTTCACATAGAACAAATATCTAAAATAATGAAATACCAAAGTTAGTCGCTACTTCTAAATCTAAATTGACCTTTTTTGATAACCAAGCTTAGACCGCCGATAAAATAAAGCCATTTATTTTCAATGAAGTTTTTAAGAAAAGCTGCCACCTCGCCAGCAATGCCAACGCCAAAGGCAAAGCCCACCGCATCTGTGTGCCCGATAGAACAAACCGTGCCTTTATGATTAAAGTTGAACTCTTTTGTTTTATTGCCTCTTAGCAGAGCAACTAGTGATTTTGCTGCGTGTGCGCCCATTTGACAGGCTAGCTGTGCGGTTGGAGCGTGGATGATATCACGCTTTTTAGCACTTGCACAATCACCTAGCACAAAGACATTTTCTTGCCCTGGCATACGCAAATCAGGCTCTACTAGCACTCTATCATTTTTGCTCTCAATGCCTGAAGCACTTATTATGCTTGAGCCTTTTACACCTGCGCTCCACAAAGTCGTGTTTGCATTTATCTTTTTCTCGCCCTCATCTGTACGGATAATCACACCATCGCTCTGGCACTTTATCACCTCTCCACGCACGATATCTACGCCTTTTTTGAGGATTTTTGTGCGAGCTTTGGCACTAAGTGCTGGGCTAAACATAGGCAAAATCTGCTCTCCACGAGATACTAGCGTGATTTTTACTAGACTTGACGCAATGCCACAAATCTCGCAAAGCTCTTTTGCTCTATCACCTAGTTCGCTAGCAAACTCCACGCCAGTAAAACCGCTTCCAACCACTACAAAACTAAGATCATTTGGGTCCTTACTGCCATCAAAGTCCTTAAATTTCGTCTCAAGCTCGTGGCGCATTTTTGTCGCCCAGTTGATAGTAGCAAGGGCAAAGGTGTGCTTGTCTGCGCCCTCAATGCCAAAATAATTTGGCTCAAAACCAAGCGAAATTACCAAATAATCGTATTCATAGCAGCCTATATTTCCATTTACCTTTTTTTCATTTATATCTATTTTTGTGATTGTATCTTTGATAAACAAGGCTTTTTTAAGAATTTTTCTATAAAAAATTCTCGCTTTTCTAGCACTATAAGTGCCAAGTGCCACGCGGTGTAAAAGCGTGCTTTGATAGTGATAGTCGTGCTTTGAGATTAGCGTGACCTCAGCTTCATCATCTCTTAGCAGTTTTTCTAAGCGCAAGGTGCACTCCAAGCCTGCATATCCGCCGCCTAAAACAAGGATTTTTTTCTTTTGCATTTTTAAGCCTTTAAATTTTTTGATATTCTATCATAAAAGCATTTAAAAAATTTTTTTAAAAAAAATTACTAAATTTTTATAAGTTTTCTTTTAGAATTCTAGAATAAATAGCAAAAATTTTACTTCTTTTTGCTAAAATAAAGCAGATTAAAAGGATGAAAATGGATATTTTAAACTTCGCAAAAGATATTTTGCGCTTAGAGGCTAGCGAGCTAGAAAGACACGCAAACAGCCTTGATTCTAGGTTTTGTAAGGCTCTAGAGCTTATAAAAAACGCCAAAGGCAAGCTAATAGTAACAGGCGTAGGCAAAAGCGGACACATCGGCGCAAAAATTGCCGCCACCGCAGCTAGCACCGGCACGCCTGCGTTTTTTTTACACCCTACAGAGGCTATGCACGGCGACCTTGGTATGATAGCAGATGGTGATATCATCCTAGCTATCAGCTATAGCGGTGAGAGCGGCGAGCTGCTAGCCATACTCCCACACATCAAGGCTCGTGGCGTAAAAGTCATCGCCATGAGTAAAGAAAATAGCTCGCTTGCTCGCCTAAGCGATGTCAATCTAAGCCTAGATATAGAGCGTGAGGCCTGTCCATTTAACGCCGCACCAAGCGTGTCTACCACACTTACTTTAGCTCTTGGCGATGCGCTAGCACTATCACTCATGAAGCTAAAAAACTTTGCTATCACAGACTTTGCAGCTTTTCATCCAGGCGGTGCGCTTGGCAAAAGACTATTTTTAAAAGTCCACGATGTCATGCGAAAAGAAAATCTGCCTATCGTAAATGAAAACGCCAGCCTAAAAGAAGCAATCTCAGCTATGAGTACTGGCAAGCTAGGTTCTGCTATTATCCTTAATGCTAGCGGAGAACTAGCTGGGATAATCAGCGATGGAGACTTGCGCAGAGCCTTAGAAAATCCTAGCTTTGATTTAAATGCAAAGGCTCTAAATTTCGCTACAAAAAGCCCAAAAACACTAAGCGATGAGAACACTCTAGCCTACGATGCTCTAAAAATTCTCCAAGAAAACAAAATCCAAATCCTAATCATCACAAAAGAAAATAAGCCAATAGGCGTGCTTCACATCCACGACCTAACAGCACTAGGACTATAAAATGCGCTTAAATCAATACATCGCCGCAAACACAAACTACTCTCGCAGGGCTGCTGACGAGCTAATAAAAGAGGGTAAAGTCCGCATAGGAAATAGCGTAGTAACCGAGCTTGGCACGCAGTATAAAGAGGGCTCGCCCGTGTACATAAACGGCCGCAAAATCACGCAAAAAGATGGCTTTACAGCCATAGTCTATCACAAACCAAAAGGGCAAATCGTTAGCCACAGCGACGAGCGAGGCAGAGAGGTTATTTTTGATAGCTTGCCAAATGGCTTTAAGCACTTTTGCTTTGTAGGCAGGCTAGACTATGCTAGCAGCGGCCTACTCATACTTACAGACAGCCCAAAGGTAGCCCACGCACTAGAAAAAAGTGACTTAGAGCGTGAGTACTATGTCAAGGTTAAAGGGCAGGTCGGCGAGGTAGTCTTTGAAGCCATGAGAAACGGCCTAAAAGCCGCTGATGCCACAAAAGGCGCTCACGCAAAAACAAAGATAAAAAGCATGGAGTTTGCGCCTTTTCTAGCCTTTAAGGTAGTTAGTCAAAGCGGACCTTATACAAGGCTTAGAGTCATCATAAAAGAGGGGCAAAACAGGGAGCTAAGACGCTTTTTTGGCTATTTTGACCTGCCTGTGATGGATCTAAAGCGTGTGGCCTTTGGCTCTCTTAGCTTGGATACTTTAAAAGAGGGCAAATGGCGGTATTTTAGTGCTAGCGAGTACTCAGCACTAAAAGATTTTCTAAACCCAAAAAAAGATACCCAAAAAACTCAAACAAAGGATAAAAAATGAAAAAAATACTAATTTTAGCACTTTGTGCTTTTGGCGTGGCAAATGCTGCTAAATTAAGCGACTTTGAGCTTAGAATCTGTAAGCTTTATAACGAGGCAGGCAAGGCAAGGGCTGAGAAAAAATATGGCAAAGCTAAGTTTTTAGAGGGCCAGCTCTCAAACTTGCTTGATATACAGCGCGTCTCAATATCTAGCTGCCCAAAAGAATACCAAGAATACGGCTGGAAAGCAGAGCCAAGACAATACCAAAGCAATGGAGATAGAGGCAGATTTCTTTTTGACTAAAATCTAGAATTCCTAGGGGCTTTTTGCGTTTATATCATTTAAGAATTCTAGAATTCCCAAGCTTTGTGTCATCCCCCAGCTTGACTGGGGGATCTCTATATGAAATTCTAGTTTAAGGAATTCACTTTGGGAATTCTAAAATTCCTAGGCTTTTTTGGGGTTATGGGGTATTTTTTATTTTAAGGAATTCTAAAATTCCTAAGACTAAAAATATCACAAATTTTAGCGGGGTTTTAGGGGCGGCAGCCCCTAAGGGTTTAGGGCGTAGCCCTTATAAAACTAGCGAGCTAGGCTAGATTTATCTAGCCTAAAAGCGAGCAAAATTCTAAAATTCTTAGTCAAAAATCACTAGGAATTCTAGAATTCCATAAAAAGACACCCCCTAACCCCCAGAAAATCTAGAATTCCTACAATAACATATAGCCTTTAAATGCTAAATAAAGTCCATAAGCGCAAACCAAAAGGGCTGAGAGTAGCTCAAAAATAAAGCGCAGTCTTTGGGTAAAAAAGCGTGAGAGCAGGGCGTAAAAAAGCAGCGCAGGCGTAGTGCAAAGCCCAGCTAGTACCATCACAAGCGCTGAGAGTGCGCCTGAGCCAAGCGAAAAGCTCATAGCCAAAAATGTATAAACCACCCCGCAAGGCAAAAGCCCATTTAAAAAGCCAAGAAGCACTATATAGCGGCGTTTTTGAAGTTTTAAAGCAAGGGCTAGGATTTTGCCTTGGATAAAAGAGTTTTCAAAAAAAGCTAGCATTTTGCCACGGAGCAAAAGCGAGACTCCAAGCACGACTAGCAAAACACCAGCGCCAAAAAACACTAGCCCCTTAGCACTAGCATCTCTCATCACCCCAGCACCAAAATAGCCAAAAACAGCCCCCAAGCACGCATAAGCCATGGTTCGCCCAGCGTGATAAAGCAGCATCATTACAAGCGTGCTAAGCTTACTAAGGCTAGCACAAAGCCTACCTAAAATGACATTAAAGCCCCCACACATAAAAGAACAATGCGAAAAAGAAAGAACAAATGCTGTGATAATAATGTTTAAAATAAATGCGCCACTCATTATAAAATGCTTTTTGAAATTTTGATATAGGAATTCTAAAATTCCTAAGACTAAATCTAAAATTCCTAGAATAGAATTTAGAATTCCATAGGCGAAATTCTAGAATTCCCTAGAAATTCTAGAATTCCCTAGAATTTCTAGAATTCCCTAGAAATTCTAGAATTCCTTAAAGCTTAAAGTGCTTTTAAAAACTGCGCAAAAAGATACTCGCTCTCGTGCGGTCCTGCGCTACTTTCTGGGTGGTGCTGGACTGAGAAAACCGGAGCATTTTTATACGCCACGCCCTCTATTGTATTATCAAAAAGATTGCGGTGTGTGATATTTGCCACCTCAGCAATGCTCTCAGGGACATTGTAGTTGTGATTTTGGCTAGTAATTTCTACAGCACCGGTGATTAGATTTTGGACTGGGTGATTTGAGCCGTGCTGGCCAAATTTTAGCTTGTAAGTAGGATAGCCAAAGGCATTTGAGAGCAGCTGATGACCTAGACAAATGCCAAACATAGGAATTTTTGCTTCTATTAGCTTTTTAATCTCTGCGATTTGCGCCCCAAGGCTAACTGGATCACCTGGGCCGTTGCTTAAAAACACGCCGTGAATTTCGCCTTTTTTAAACATATCTATTAACGCGTCAGCCTTTGTGTCATGGGCAAAGACCCTTACTTTGATGCCAGCACTAACTAGTTCGTTTAGGATATTTTGCTTTACACCATAGTCTAGCACGGCTACGCATTTTGTTAGTTTTTCTGGGCTTTCATACGCAGCTTTTGCGCAGCTCCACACGCCTTTATTGTGCGTGTAACCCTCTTTTGTGCTAACCTCGGCTACAAAGTCTATTTCAGCGATTTTTTTTGAAGTTTTTAAGCGGGCTTCTAGCTCGTTTTTATCGCTAATCTCAGTTGAGACAATAATATTTTGAGCTCCACGGCTACGCATTAGCTTTGTTAGGGCTCTTGTGTCTATGTTATAAACTGCGATTTTACCTTGAGATTTTAAAAACTCATCCAAACTAGCGGTAGAGCGAAAGTTGCTAGCAAAGGTATTTAGCCGTCTTGCAAACATACCGCAAGCATGAATTTTAGAGCTTTCCATGTCATTTTCGTTTGTGCCTACAATGCCGATTTCTGGCATAGTAAAGACGATAAACTGCCCAGCATAGCTTGGATCAGTTAAAATCTCTTGATAGCCTGTCATAGATGTGTTAAAAATCATCTCGCCAGTATAAGTCCCGCTCGCACCCAAAGCATCAGCGCACAAAAACACGCCACCTTCAATAAAAATATACGCTTTCATCCTATTATCCCGTGCTTTCTTAGTTGTTCTTCGTAGGCTTTTTCAAAGGCTAGTTCATACTCAGGCGAGCCATAAGCTAGCTTCTCTTTGCCCTCAAGCTCATCAAAAGCCGCACGCTGCGCTTTTTCAAAGTTTTTAAGATAGCCCTCAATCGCAGAGTAAATCACATTTTTTACTCTATTTTCGCTTACATTGTACTCAAGTGCGTCTTTTTTCCACGCAGTATTTAATATATCGTGCGAGATGTGAGAGTAGCGCTCATCGTGATTTAGCTCAAAGCCCATTTGCGAAGCAAGTTTCTTTTTGATCATGCCAAACATCGCCCTGCGGTCAACTTGCATAAACTCTATATCGCCCTCGTTATCGTCCATTAGCTCATTAGCGCGCTCTTCTATGGCGCGTTCTGCGTTTATGTCTTTTAGGATGATATCAGTAGCGATTTGCGTGATTTCATCGCCGCCGTTTTTTAGGCTTACAAAGCCGCATTTTAGTAGCTCATAGGCTATTTTGCGCGCGATAAACGGCGCATGTTGTGCTTTGATACGCATTAGATTTCCTTGAAAATTTTGGGATATATTCTAACTAAATTTTGGTTAAGAGTTTATAAAATTTTTAGGAATTCTTTTTTCTTGGGGTTATGGGGTATTCTTTTTGAAAAAAATTTTGGATAATTTATTCTAGGGAATTCTAGAATTTTCGTCATTGCGAGCGAAGCGAAGCAATCTCTAGGAATTCTAGATTTTTTAGGGAATTCTAGAATTTTGCTCGCTTTTAGGCTAGATAAATCTAGCCTAGCTCGCAAATTTTATAAGGGCTACGCCCTAAACCCTTAGGGGCTGCCGCCCCTAAAACCCCGCTAAAATCTAGAATTCTCTTGCTTTATCTGCGTTTTTGGGGAATTCTAGAATTTCCAGTGATTTTTGCTTGGGAATTCTAGTTTTTGCTCAGGAATTCTAGATTTAGGAATTCTAGAATTCCTAGGCAAATATTTCAAAAAGTACTTATTTCATTGAGCCGGTTTTGTTGTATTTATCGTGCCAGCTTAGAGCTTTGCTTAGTATGTGTGGAGTGTGTCCGGCTGGTTTGCCATTCTCGCCTTTGCACGCCTCATCAAAATACGCTTGTAGCATTGGGCGGTAGTCTGGGTGAGCGATTTTTATCATCTCAGCGGCTCTTTGTCTTGGGCTTTTGCCTCTAAGATCAGCATAGCCATACTCAGTAGCTACTACCATAGTATCGTGCTCTGTGTGATCTACATGCGCTACAAAAGGCACGATTGCGCTGATGTCGCCGCCTTTGGCAGTTGATGGTGTAACAAAGATTGAGATATAGCCATTTCTAGCAAAATCGCCAGAACCACCGATACCGTTCATCATTTGCGTTCCCATGGTGTTTGTGCTATTTACATTGCCGTAGATGTCAGCTTCTAGCATGCCATTCATACCTATGATGCCAAGTCGGCGGATGACCTCAGGATGGTTTGAGAACTCTTGAGGGCGAAGGACAATGTGCTTTTTGTAAAACTCTATATTTTCTCTAAAATCCTCTATAGCCTCTGGGCTAAGTGAAAGCGAGGCTGAGCTAACCTCTGTTACAACGCCAGCTTTAATTAGAGCTAAAAGCCCGTCTTGGATAACCTCAGTATAGCAGCTAAGACCTTTATATCCAGCACGCTCTAAGCCTGCTAGCACGGCGTTTGCTACATTGCCGATGCCTGATTGTAGCGGCAAAAGTTTGCCTTTTGGCAGGCGGCCCTCGGCTTCTTCTTTTTGTAGAAATTTTACTACATTATCGCCGATTGCGATTGAGACCTCATCAAGTGGAGTAAAGCTATTTACTCTATCTTTGCTCTCGCCGACTACGACAGCTACTACCTTGCTAGGATCTACTTTCATATATGGAGTGCCGATTCTATCGCTTGGGCGGTTTATGTTGATTGGCTCTCTAAAAGGTGGCTTTGGCAGGCAAGCTACATCGTGAATTCCCTCTAAGCTCTCTGGTTGGGCGCAGTTTACTTCTAGGATCACCTTTTTAGCGTAGTTTAGCCAGTTTTGGTTGTTGCCGATCGAGGTTGATGGGATTAGCGAGCCATCTTCTTTTATACCTAGAATTTCAATGATAGCAAAGTCCATCTCGCCAAAAAACCCAGCCTCTACTTGCTGTGCTAGAGAGCTAAGATGAACATCCATATACTCAGTCTCATTTGTATTTATCGCGCCTCTCATATCACGATCAGTCATAAAAGGCGAACGAAAGCTAACAGCATTTGCTTTTGCTAGATCGCCATCTAAGTGTGGGTCAGTTGATGCGCCTGTTAGTGCGCCGATTTTATACTCTTTGCCCTGCGCGTGAAGAGCCTCTGCTCTTTTTGCAATAGCTAGTGGCAGATGAATAGGCGCACCAGCACCAACAAAGCCACTAAATCCTACCAAAGCACCATTTGGCACCAAGGCAGCTGCTGCGTCAGCGTCCATGATTTTTGCTGCAAAATCTGCATTTTTTACTCTGTTTTGCATATTTTTATCCTTTCAGTTGTTTTTCAGCTCAAATTTAACCAAATTTATTTAAACAAAAAAGCAGAATTTACATTTAAAACTTTTTAATTGTGTAGAATTTACACAAAAAATTGCTAAAATTCTAGAATTCCAATAAAAAAAGGTGCGGCACTTGCCCTTAGTGTGCCTGATCTGCGCCGAAGATAGAATACATAATTCATCAAGGCGCAGAGCAGGTGCAATAAGGGTAAGAGCCCCACCAGCCGAGTTTAAACAAAACATAAGGATTATAAAATGAGAATAGGTTTTTTATCACATAGCGACATGAGCATTTATTATTTTAGATTGCCTATCATGCGTGCTTTAAAGGACGCCGGACACAAAGTCTATGCTATCATGCCAAAGGGCGCTTATGAAAAGCGTGTGGGGGCTGAGTTTGAGTGCGTTTTTTATGATATTGATGGTGCTAGTATAAATCCACTTCGCGTGGGTAAAAACGCTCTAAATCTAGCAAAAGCCCTAGCCCCACTTCACCTTGACATGCTCCAAAGCGCAGCGCATAAAAGCAATGTTTTTGGCACGATGGCAGCTAGTATGATAGGTATAAAAAATATTTTTTGCCTTGTTGAGGGGCTAGGATCTGCTTACACAGGTGATAGCTGGAAGCATAAAATCTTGCGCTTTGTGCTAGAAAACCTTTATAAAAACACGCTAAATAAGGCAAAGGCTTGTATTTTTGTAAGCGAGGCTGATGCGAAGTTTTTTAGCGAAAAAAAGCTTTGCAATAAGGATAAAATCAAGGTTATTAAAAGCGTGGGCATAAACTGCGCTGATTTTACCCCAAGCCCTGAGCTAGCTGCGCCAGAACTAGAGCAGCTAAAAGGCAAAAAAATCGTGCTAATGGCAGCAAGGGCTCTTGTAGATAAGGGCGTGGGCGAGTTTTACGAAGCGGCTGATATTTTAAGTGCCAGAAAGGACTGCGCCTTTGTCTTTGTAGGCTCGCCTGTAAAGGGCAAGGCTGGATTTAGCACTGAGTTTTTGAGTTCAGGCGCAAATGTCTTTTACCTGCCGTGGAGCGATAATATAAAGGCTCTTTTAAACGCAAGCTATATTTATGCGCTGCCAAGCTACGCTGAGGGCTTTCCACGCACGATTTTAGAGGCTATGGCTATGGCTAAGCCTTGCGTGGCAAGCAAGGCTAGGGGCTGCGATGAGGCTGTGTGTGATGGGCAAACTGGGCTTTTGTGTGAAGTAAGAAGTGGGGCTGATTTAGCCGCTAAAATCTCGCAGCTTTTGGATGATGAGAATTTGGCTTTTAACATGGGGCAAAAAGCTAGGCAAATAGCGCAGAGCAAATACGATGAGAGCATTGTAGTAAAAGAGTATTTAGAGCTTTATAAAAGCTTTGGAATTTGCTAGGGAATTCTAGAATTCCCTAAAATTCGTCATTGCGAGGCTTTGAAAAAGCCGAAGCAATCTCACTCAAAATTCCGTCTAAAATTCCCTAAGCCTCGTGTCATCCCCCGACTTGATCGGGGGATCTCATCACAAATAATTTTAGAATTTCTATAGAGATCCTCGGGTCAAGCCCGAGGATGACATAATAGGGAATTCTAGAATTCCTAGAGATTGCTTCGCTTCGCTCGCAATGACGGCGATTTTCGCAATGACAGAATTCCCACAATGACGAATTTTAGGAAATTCTAGAATTCCTAAGCCTTGTGTCATCCCCCAGCTTGACTGGGGATCTCATCACAAAGAATTTAGAATTCCATATAGAGATCCCCCAGTCAGGCTGGGGGATGACATAGTAGAGAATTTTGACGGAATTCCGTAATGACGGAATTCACGGAATTCACGGAATTTTGACGGAATTCTAGAATTCCTAGAGATTGCTTCGCTTCGCTCGCAATGACAAGCTAAGGAATTCTAGAATTCCAAGTCCTTTAAATAGCACTCATCGCCCATAAATGTCACAAAATACGCAGTTGCTGGCTTTTTGTAGATAGCTTCTACTGCGTTTTTGTATAGCTTCATCTGCTCGCTGCTGTTTTTAGCAGCATTTACCGAGCTTTTAAAGTCCAAAATCACAGCCTCATTTTCGCCTAAAAGCAGCGCATCAAGGCGCAAAAGCTTGCCTTTAAAAATCAGCTCTTGTTCTTTAAAATAGTCCTTAAAGTCCGCAAACTTCTGCTTTTTAAGCTCTGCAAAGCTTGCTATCCTAGCCTTTATGCTAGAAAATGCCTCCTCATCAAGCAAGTAGCCAAATTTGTTTTTTGCTAGAGCTAGACCTTGCTCTATGCCCTTTTTATCAAACTCTCCGCTAAGTTCAAAAGCGTAGTGTAAAGCCTGTCCAAAATAAATATTTTTTAGCCCTGCGCCAGACCTGCTGCCTTCTTTTATCGGCACTTCTTGGCATGGAATTCTCTCAAAAGCCGCGCAAGGCTCGCTAAATAAACTCTCATCTTGCTTATTTTCGCCAGCGAAAAACTCCCCACGCACACCATCTTTTAGATCAAGCACTTCTTTTATCTGCCCGCTGCTGGTATAGGGCTTAAAGTAGCTTGGAGCGTTGCCATCGCCGCCATTTCTTGCGATGATAAAAAGGCTGTATTTTGCCCTAGTAAATGCGACATAAAGCTTATTTAATCTCTCATCATCATTGATTTTTTCTATTTTTGCCTTTATGTTTTTGTAGTTTTCATCGCCTAGGAATTCTAGAATTCTCTCATTTAGCGTGATTTGCCACTTTGCGCTTTTTAGGTCGTAGTGGCTTAAAAACACGCTATCATCGTTTCTGCCCTTGCCAAATCTATCGCAAACAATGCAATGCTCCAAGCTTAGACCTTTGCTTTTGTGAACTGTTAGGATATTTATGCCGCCCTCATCAGTGTCGCTAGCCGGGGTGCTGTCGCTTTGGATTTTATAAAAAAACTCATAAATATCATTAGTGCTAGCAGCGATTTCATAGAGTTTTAGGCAGTTTTTGCTTAGATAATTTAGCCCTAGTTCTTTGCCTAGCATTTTTAGCGTACGAGCAGGGTCATTGAATGCTAGTTTCTTAGGCTTTGCGCTGATGCCAAAGCGAGCTAAAAACTCGCAAAAATACTCACTCTCATCAGGGCACAAACAAGCTCTAAGATAGGCTAGCAAGATTTGAATTTGCCTGCTTGCTTTTAACTCTTTTGCGCTGCTTGCGACCTTTATGCCACGGCTTTGTAAATGCTCTTTGATGTAGGTTATTTCTTCATTTTGCCAGCATAAAATGTGGATTTGACTAGGTTTTATGCCCTTCTGTAGCAAAAAATCTACCTTGCTATCAAGCAGGGCAAAAAAGCTCTCATCATTTTTCTCATTTTTATCATACTCAAAGCTTGAAATATCCACAAGTCCAGCTACTTTGCCAAGGTTAGTTTCATCTTTTAGCTGAGCTTTATAGCCTTGGGTCTTGCCGCTAAAGGTCTCATTTACAAAATCTACTATGCTAGCGGTGCTTCTGCGATTTATATTTAAGCTCTCAAGCTTGATTTGCTTAAAACAGCTGTCTTTGATATAATCAAAAATCTCTTTGTGCGACCCACGAAAAGCATAAATGCTCTGCTTTTTATCGCCTACATAAAAAAAGCTGCCTAGCCTTTCATTTTGCCCATATCCAGCAAAAATTTCAGCGATTAATGGCAAAAGCGTCTCAAACTGCCTAGCATCTGTATCTTGAAACTCATCAATTAAAATATCATCAATGCGACCATCAAGCCTAAAATACAGCTCATTTGGCTCAAATTTTTTCTCATCATTTCTAAGCAGTTCATAAACAAAAGCACAAACATCGCTAAAATCCATAGCATTTTTTGCTTTTATCGCCTCTTTTCTGGCTTTTTTGTATTTTTTAAGCTCTTCAAAAAAGCTAGAAATTTTATGAGCGCAAAAGCCCTGATAATAAGCTTTTAGCGCAGATATTAGAGCTTCTTTTTCAAAGGGACATTTATCTATAGCCTTTTTAGCTATTTTTGCCTCTTTTTCATCAAAAAGAAGTTTGTAAAAATCTTTTATGTTTTTTACTTCATTAAAAGCATTTACGCCTTTTTTCTCACAAACTAAAAGTGCTGCTTTTTTTAGCTCATCATATGCTTGCCACACTGCGCTTTGAGAGGGCGCAGGGATTAGTGAGCTTTCTATATCATACTCGCTCATTTGCTTTGCAACCTCTAAGAAATTTGCAGCGGTTTTGAAATTTGCTGAGAGAATAAATCTTGCTAGGGCTTTTATCTCGTCTTTGCTTAGTAGTTTTATTAGGTTTTGGTTTATGAGATTTTCTAGATTTTCTCCATTGCTAAAATCAGGCAAAAGTCCTACATTTAAACTAAACTGTCTTAAAATTTGGGCAAAAAACGCATCAAAGGTGTAGATTTTTAGCTCGCTAGATAAAAAATCTTTTTGCCTTTCCGTTAAGCGGTCTTTTACCTCATCAACACTTATTTCAAGCAAGGCTGAAATATCGCTAAGCTCATAGTTTTGCGGACTTAAAAATGTTTTGATGATTTTTTCTTTCATCTCGTTTGCGGCTTTGTTTGTAAAGGTTATAGCTAGGATATTTGAAATGACCTGGTAGCGCTCATTTTGCTTATCTAAAATTAATGCTACAAAGCGCACCGCTAGACTTGAGGTTTTGCCGCTACCAGCACTGGCTTCTAGTGCTAAAAATCTTTTATCTTCTTTCATAATTGCCCCTTTAAAAGCTCTTTAAATGAGTAATTATGCTCTTTGCCCCCACAGCTACAAACAAAACCATCATTTCTCCCAGCAAAAAAATCTTTTATCTTTTGTATTTCATCTTCTAAGATTACTGGCTTTGCTCTTTGGCTTGGTTTTTTCTCATCAAAGTCCATGCTCTCTTTTAAGTCTATAAAATACCCCTTGCTTGCCCCACTTAGTGCCTTATAAAATTGTAATTGTAAGTCGTTTTTAGGCAAAGAGCCGGTTTTATAATCAATCACGCAAAGCTCGCCATTTTCATTTATATCTATGCGGTCGATTTTGCCCTCGATTTTTATCCCACAAAACTCATTTTTTAGCTCTTTTTCACACGCACTTACTCTCCAGCCCTTGCTAAAATGTTCGTTTTGTAGCTCGCAAAAACGCTTTAATCTCTCTTTTAGCATCTCAAACTCAAGCTCATCTATGCTAGAGCTTGCTTTAAAGGCATTATCAAGCATAGAGCAAAGCAGTCTATAATCACAGCTGTCTTTGTGCTCGCTAAAATACCTTGCTAACGCGCTATGAATAGTAGTGCCAAAATCTGCGCTGTCCCTTAAGGCTCCAAGATTTCTTGGCTCTTTTAGCCCTAAAATGTATTTGTAATAGTATAGCTCGTGGCATTTCATAAAAGCATTAAGGCGAGAAAAAGAAAGCGCAGAAGCAAAAAAATCATGTTCTACACGCAAATTTGGCTTTAGGAATTCTAGAATTCTCTCAGGTCTAGCTAGAGCAATTTCGTAGTTTTTCTCATCGTTTTTTAGTTCAAACTCATCAAGTCCTAGTTCTTTTAAAAACCTAGATTTTACGCTTTGTTCATTTTGCGTAAAGCTTATGCTAAGGTATTTTGCGCCGTTTATTAGCGCATTATAGTAGCCTTTTTGTAGATTTTCTCTATCTTTGTGGCTAATAAGCCCAGCTCTGGCTCTAATCTTTGAGCTTAAAAACAGCTCTTTTTGTGAGCGTTTTGGCACTATATCATCGTTAAAATCCACGATTATCACGCCTTTTGGCTTTGCGCCACGGCTTTCTAGCAGTCCCATGGCTGTCACAGCACCGCCGCCACTTAGGCTCACACTTGTCTTGCTAAGCGCATCTAAGATTAGCTCCAAAACCTCTTTGGTTTTTAGAGTTTGTAAGTTTTTGCTTAGCATTTCAAGGCTAAAAAGCTCTTTGCTAAAAGCATTTTCTAGCTCGCTAGCATTTGTGCTATGCTCATAAAGTGGCTTTAAAAGTTCGCTAATTGCGCCAAAATCAGCTGGATTTTCATAAGAGTTTTTAAAGAATTCTAGATATTTTGTCTCGTAGTGATAGGCGGTGTCTTTTTTTAGCGTATTTTGCACAGCATTTAGCACGCAAAAAGCAAGCTCATCTCGCACACTTTTGCCCATTGCGTAGTTTAGCATGTTATTTTCATCTATGTTTCTAAGTATCTGCGCAAAGCTCTCATCAGGCAAAATCACAGCTATCTCATCAGCCTTTAGACCTGCTCTTATCATGCGTGAAATCTCATCAAAGACAAAAGCACATTGCAAACTACGCTCGCTAAAGCCTTGAACTCTTATACTTTCAGGTTTTTTTGGCGCCAACTTTTCTTCGCTTATGATTTTATTTTCGCTAGCATTTATTTCGTATTCAAAGCCATTTTTTAAAGATATATTAAAGCTTTCTGTTATTAGCTCTTGAAGCTTGGAGTTAAATTCCGTGGTTTTAAAACCTAGTTTTAGCTCGCAAAGTTGTGAAATCTGTTTAAATACCTGCATTTCGTGCTTTGATGGAATTCCATCAAGAAAGATTTTTATGCTAGAAAATTCTTTGATAAAACTATCATTTATCTCATAATCACTGCTTATTTCATCATAAAAGCCCTTTGCTTTAAGATTTTTTTCATACTCTTTAAAGAGATTAGCTAGAATTCTCAAATGCTCGCCAAAGTTATCATAAGTATCTTTTAGCTCGATTTTTTCTATACTAATGCCAAAAAGACAAAGTTCTTTAAAAAAGCTAAAAATATACTCGCTACACTTCAAAAAAGCAAAAAACTCACTAGGAATTCCCAAAGCTTCTTTTGCTTCTTTTACGCTTGAAATAGCGTTTTTTAGGCAGTAGAGTTTGGTGGCGGTGTCTGCTTTTTTTAGCCCATTTACGATGATAACTCGCTCAAAAAACTCGCCCAAATCATAGCATTTATTCAAAGCTACATCAAAGCCAAAAAGGCTTTTTTTATACTCTCTTAGAGCCCTTGCGGTGCTAAATACTAGTGCTTCGTTTTTTTTTAACATTTGCTTCTTGCCTTATTTGTTTTTTTGCTTTATAAAAAGTCTTAAAAAATGGTGAAATTATGAAATAAATAAGATATTTGGTGCCTAAGGGGTTTTAAGCATTGAATACCCTCTAAATACCATAAAAACATTATTTCAAGCGTCTAATTTTTTCAATATACCCGCTAAAATACGAATTCCCACCGCCAT
>NZ_JAQSLK010000006.1 GCF_028649595.1 Campylobacter magnus | reverse complement strand
TAGAATTCCCTAGAATAAAATCTAGAATTCCCTAGAATAAAATCTAGAATTCCCTAGAATAAAATCTAGAATTCCCTAGAATAAAATCTAGAATTCCCTAGAATAAAATCTTAAAAGCCGCTTAGGCTCTACCGCTAAGCAGCGGCACAAAATCGCAGTTATCAAGCACTTCTTTTTCTATACCAGCGGCTGTTTTGATATAGCGAGTGATTTGCTGGGTGCTGCCGTTTGCCACAGGTGCTACTAGCACGCCACCATCTTTTAGCTGATCAAAAAGAGCCTGTGGCACGCTAGCAGTAGCGCAGCTAAGTATGATGCGATCAAAAGGTGCAGAGCTCTTCCAGCCTATGCTACCATCATCAAAGCGCACAAAAACATTATTAAACCCAAGCTGCTTTAAGCGTGCTTTTGCGCTACTTGCAAGGCTTTCAATGCGCTCTATGCTAAAAACTCTGTGAGCGATTTTTGAGAGTACGGCTGCTTGATAGCCGCTGCCGCAGCCGATTTCTAGGACATTATCGCAGCCGTCAGCTCTCAGTGCTTCTGTCATTTTAGCAACTGTCAAGGGCGATGATATCCACTGCGCACCGCCTATGGACTGCGGATCTAGGCTAAAAGCATCCTTGATGCTCGGCACAAAAGCCGAGCGCGGAGTAGCAGCAATAGCGTCAAATACTGATTTTGAGATGTCGATTATGCCTGCTATTTGCTCTGCTAGGCGCAGGCATTTTATACTTTCTATGTGATCCATAAGCGCAATTATACAAAAAACTTCGCAATTTGTGCTATACTTTTGGCAAAAAATTCACACAAGAGCAAAAGATGTCAAATAATATCTTAAAAAGTGATTTGAAAATCATGCTAATCGAGCCTAATGCAAGCTCTGCTGAGGTGGAAAAAGCCCTGCTTCAACACATAAGCGATGTAGGGCATGTGCTTGTACAAAAAAACCCGCTGGGGGCTTTAAATCTCTTGCGTCTAAGCAATAGTTTTTCAATGATAATTGCTGAGATAAATATGCCAAAAATAAATGGTTTTGATTTGATCAAAAACCTTGAAAAGAGTGATTTGCTGGGCATCCCTGTGATACTCATGTCAGCTGATGAGAGTCTAAAAGAGAAGGCCATAGAAATCGGCGCCTTTGGTTTTTTACAAAAGCCGATTTATTTTGATGATTTAAAAGCAATGGTAGAACAAGCTGCAAGTATGATTTTGTAGGAATTCTAGAATTCCTAAGTGAGTTTATTTTATGGAATTCTAGTCTAGGGAATTCTAGAATTCCTAAGTGAGTTTTTTTTATGGAATTCTAGTCTAGGGAATTCTAGAATTCCTATTTCATCGCTTTTAGCTCATCTTCTAAAAACTCGCCTGTAAAAGAGTGCGTTTTCTTGTGATTTTTGGCTAGTTCTTTTGGGCTGCCAGTAGCGATGACCTGACCGCCCAAGTCGCCGCCCTCTGGCCCCATATCTACTAGATAATCGCAGTTTTTAATCACATCAAGATTATGTTCTATTACCACCACGCTATTGCCAAGTTCTACTAGGCTTTGAAGCACGCTAACTAGCCTAGCAACATCTGCAAAATGCAGTCCAGTCGTAGGCTCATCAAGTATATAAAGAGTCTTGCCAGTATCGCTGCGGCTTAGCTCTTTTGCTAGTTTCATGCGCTGAGCCTCTCCACCACTTAGCGTAGTAGCACTCTGTCCTAGCGTGATATATTCTAGTCCCACAGCGCAGATTGTAGCAAGCTTAGCGTGAATTTTTGGCACAGCTTTAAAAAACTCCAGTGCCTCAGCCACGCTCATTTCTAAAATATCAGCTATATTTTTGCCTTTGTATTTGATCTCAAGCGTGGCTTCATTGTATCTCTTGCCCTTACAGGCATCGCAAACCACGCTAATATCAGGCAAAAAGTGCATCTCCACAGTGATCGCTCCATCGCCTGAGCATTTCTCACAACGCCCACCTTTTACATTAAAGCTAAATCTGCCAGCCTTATATCCACGCAGTTTTGCCTCTTTTGTAGCGCAAAACAGCTCTCTAATCTCGTCCATCACGCCTGTATAAGTAGCTGGATTTGAGCGTGGAGTGCGGCCAATTGGGCTTTGGTCAAGGTAGATTACCTTATCAAGCTGTTCAAGTCCATCAATATGCGCTGCGCTAACATTTGGCGTGATTTTAGAGCGAGTTAATTGCTCTAAAGCCCTTGGTAAAAGCGTGCCTAAAATAAGCGAGCTTTTGCCGCTGCCTGAGACGCCTGTGATGCCTACCAGGTTACTTAGCGGTATTTTTACGCTTAGATTTTTTATGTTATTTATGTTTGCGTTTTTGATTTCTATAAAGTTTTCTTGCGCTCTATTTTTAGCAAAGTTTATGCTTTCTTTGCCGTTTAAATACTGCGCGGTTAGAGTTTTGCTTTTTAGCAGTTCTTTATAAGTGCCAGCAAATACAACCTCTCCGCCCATGACCCCAGCTTTGGGACCAATGTCTATGATAAAATCAGCACTCTCCATGGTTTTTTTATCGTGTTCTACTACTAAAACGCTATTGCCTTTTTCTTGTAGGCTTCTTAGAGTTTTGATTAAGCGCATGGTATCTTTCTCGTGAAGTCCAATGCTTGGCTCATCAAGCACATACATCACGCCAGAAAGTCCTGAGCCGATTTGACTTGCTATGCGAATTCTTTGTGCCTCTCCACCGCTAATTGTCCTAGCATCACGGCCCAGACTTAGATAGCCTAAGCCCACATCGCACAAAAACGCAAGGCGTTCTCTAACTTCTTTTAAAATAGGCTCTGCGATGGTAGCATTTTGCGCTGAGAGATAGGTAAAATTGCTAGGCTCACTCATAAAAGCAAAGCACTCTTTAATCTGCATGCTTATTAGCTCGCCAAGGCTAAGGCCCGCTACTTTTACAGCCAGTGAGCCTTTATTTAAGCGTTTGCCCTTACACTCATTGCACTCTTTTTCTATCATATAGTCGCTAAAATCTTTGCTGTCTTTTAGCATCTCATAGCTTAGGCGCAAAGCCCCTTCAAATCTACGCTCTAAATGATGCCTTTTCCAAGTAAATTTGATATTGCTAGCATTGCCATAAAGCAGGGCTTTTTGCTCGTGGGCAGCAAGCTCATTAAACGGAGTTTTAGCATTTATTTCATTTTGTTCGCAAAATGCTAGGCAAAACTTATAATAATAGCTTTTATTAAAGCCATAAAGCAGCTTTAAAGCCCCAGCTTCTACGCTTAGGTTTTCATTTATGACCTTGCTTTGATCTAGGCTGAAATTCATCCCAAGCCCATCGCAAGCAGGACATGCGCCTTTTGGCGAGTTAAAGCTAAATGAAAGTGGCTCCAAGCTCTCATAAGAAATCTTACAATCAAAGCAAGCATTATGCTCGCTAAAATGCATATGACTCTCTAAAAGCCCCATCTCATCAGCATTTACAATGCTAATCTCTATCTCACCAAAGCTAAGAGCTACTGCTTTTTCCACACCTTCTATTAGGCGCAAATGATTTTCTGGGCTTAGCTCTATGCGGTCAATTACTGCTTTTATCGTGTGTTTTTTGGTTTTGCTTAGCTCTATTTCATCATCTAGGCGTTGCATTACACCATCTATTTGAGCCCTTACAAAGCCATCGTTTCTAAGCCTTTCTAGCTCGGCTTCAAATGAGCCTTTTTTCTCTCTTACTAATGGGGCTAAAAGCATGATTTTTGAGCCCTGAGGTAAGGTGTTTATTTGATCTATTATATCGCTTATGCTCATTTTGCTTACTGGCTTGCCGCATTTATAGCAGTGCTGGGTGCCAACTCTGGCATAAAGTAGGCGCAAGTAGTCGTAGATCTCAGTGATAGTGCCCACAGTTGAGCGTGGGTTTTTGCTAGTGCTTTTTTGATCTATTGCTATTGCTGGGGTAAGCCCTTCAATACGCTCTACATCAGGCTTGCCAACTCGTCCTAAAAACTGCCTAGCATAGCTTGAAAGGCTCTCTATATAGCGTCTTTGCCCCTCAGCATATAAAGTATCAAACGCCAGAGTGCTTTTACCAGAGCCTGAAAGCCCTGTAAAGACTACTAGTTCGTTTTTTGGGATAGATAGATTTATATTTTTTAGATTATGTTCTTTTGCGCCGGTTATTTTTATAAACTCGCTCATTTTTTACCTTTTTTTGCTCTTTTTTGCTCTTAAAATTTTGCTAAAAATTCCAAATTATAGCAAAATTTTAGCTATAATGTAGTTTTTTAAAAGGCAATAAACAAAAATGAGCAGAAAAGAAAAAATAAAAGAAAATTTAGGAAATTATAATATTTATTTAGCAGGTCTTGTAAATTCGTTAATTGCTTTGATTGGCTTTACATTTAGCACCGTTAGCGAGCTTATAAAAACGCCGTTTTGGGTTAGCATAATGGGCTTTTGCGGTATTTTTATTGTAGCTTCTAGTATTTATTTACTACAAAGAAAAATGACAAAATTACAAGATGAACTAGGAGGATTATAATGCAGATATTTTTAAGTGCTTTGGCTTTATTTGGTGGGCTTGGAGCCCTTATATATATCGCTTTGGTAGCGACAAAAAGTAGTGAAGAAAAAATTTTAAAGGAGCAAAAATGAGTAAAGTTGTTAAGTTTTTTTATTCTTTAAGCGATGCTAAGAGCAAAGAGCTTTTAGAGAGCAACGCAGGTGGGGGCGAACTAGCCTTTGTAAGTGGCAAAAATCAGGTTTTACCTAAGCTTGAAGAAGCCTTGCTAGGTATGAGAGAAGGCGAGCATAAAGAAATCAGCATAGCTTGCGCTGACGCGCTTGGCGAGTATGATGAAAAGCTTATCCAAACCTTGCCAAAAGAGCAGTTTGCAGGTATTGATTTGGCTGTTGGTATGGAGCTTTTTGGGCAAGATGAGAGTGGAGAGACTGCGCGCGTGGTGGTAAAAGAGCTAAAAGGCGATGAGGTGGTGATTGATTTTAACCATCCTTATGCTGGCAAGGACTTACTTTTTGAAGTAGAGCTTACTGAACTAAGAGACGCTGATGAAAACGAGGAGCTAACAGGCGTGGTAGTGATGCCTCACACCTGCGGCTGTGGCGGACACGCTGGGCATGAGCACGAAGATGGCGGGTGCTGTGGTGGGGCGCATCATGATGAGCATGGTGGGGGCTGCTGCGGCAGACATCATTAAATTTCATGCTTTACGAGTGGGATAATGTAAAAGCCAAACTAAATTTAGCTAAGCACGGCGTGAGTTTTAATGAAAGCAAAGAATATTTGGGTAAAAAAGCTTAAAGGATATGAAAATGAAAGCAGAATATGATTTTTCAAAGGCTATTAAAAATCCGTATTATAATGCAAGTAGCCAAATTAGCATGAGTTTAAGCCAAGAAACACTTAAATATTTTAAAGATTTGGCAAAAAGCAAGGGTGTTTCTTTTGAAGAAATTATTGCTTTATTTTTGAACGATTGTGCTAGAAAAAAGCTTGATATAGAGCTTAAAGAAGTAGCTAGCTAATATTTAGGGAATTCTAGAATTTATCTAGGGAATTCTAGAATTTATTTAGGGAATTCTAGAATTCCTTAACAAACAAAAGGATAATTATGAACTTAGCATTTATTTTTCCAGGTCAAGGCTGTCAAAAAGCAGGCATGGCAAAAGAGTTTTATGATAATTTTAAGGGAGCAAAAGAACTGCTTGATAGCGCAAGCGATGAGCTTAAAATGGATTTTAAAAAAATCATGTTTGAGGGCGAAAATCTTGATATCAGCGAGTTTACACAGCCTGCTATCTTGCTAGCTTCGCACATGGCATTAAGCGCTTTTAAAGAAAGTTTTAGCGCAGAAGCTAGAGCGCTTTTGGGGCATTCGCTTGGCGAGTTTAGTGCGCTTGTGAGTGCTGGAGCATTTAGCATAAATGAAGCACTAAAAATCGTAAATAAGCGTGGGCAGTTCATGGCTAGTGATTGCGAAGGCAAAGGAGCTGGCATGATGGTAATTTTAGGTCTTGATGATGAAAAAATCGAGCAGATTTGCGCTAGCTCTGGGCTTAGTGCATATCCTGCAAACTATAATTGCGACGGTCAGCTAGTAATCGCAGGTCTTAAAGACGATTTAAGCGCCTTAGAGAGCAGGTTTAAAGAAGCAGGCGCAAAAAGGGCAATGCTTTTAAACATGAGCGTAGCAAGCCACTGCCCACTGCTACAAAACGCTAGTGCTAAGCTAAGAGCTGAGTTAGAGAGTGCCTTGAGTGCTAGTTTTGCCCCTGTCATCTCAAACGCTACTGCTAGCCCCTATGATAGTAAAGAAAAAGCCTTAGAATTATTGCAAAAGCAGCTTACAAGCCCTGTGCTTTATAAACAAAGCATAAAAGCCTGCGAGAGTGAAATAGACGCATTTATAGAGTTTGGTAGCTCTGTATTATCTGGGCTAAATAAAAAAATCAGCGCAAAGAGTACTTATAGCGTCTTTGACATGGCAAGCTTAGAAGCTACGCTAAGCGCATTAAAAGGCTAAGAGATGAAAATAGCGATTTTAGGCGCAATGCGTGAAGAAATAGAGCCGATTTTAGAGCATTTTGGTGAGTATAGCGAAGAAAAATACGCTAGAAACTCATTTTACACCGCAAAATACGCAGGGCACGATATCGTGCTAGCATATAGTAAAATTGGCAAGGTAGCAAGTGCTATGAGTGCGACCATACTTTTTGAGCGTTACAAAGCTGATATTTTGCTCTTTACTGGCGTGGCAGGGGCTTTGGATGAGAGCCTTAAAATCGGCGATATAATAATTGCTTCAAAGTGCGTTCAGCACGATGCCGAGCTAGAAGCTTTTGGGCATCCTTTGGGCTTTATACCAGAAAGCGATCACTACACGCTAACTGACCCTGTGCTAAATAGCCTTGCTAAAAAAGTTGCCGTTGAGCTTGATTTAGAGCTTTTAGAGGGCATTATTGCTAGTGGCGATCAATTTATCGCTGGAAATGAGAAAAAAATGTGGATAAAGCAGCAGTTCGCAGCTGCAGCTTGTGAGATGGAGGGCGCTAGTGTGGGGCAGGTTTGTGCCTTTTATGCTAAGCCGTTTTTCTTGCTTAGAGCCATTAGCGATACTGCTAGTGGCGATGCTGGTGTGCTTTTTGATGAGTTTTTGGAGAGTTCGGCTAAGATTGGTGCTCAGTTTTTGATAAAAATGATTGAGAAAATTTAAGCCCCAACTTTTAAAAATATAGGTTTAGGAATTTTGTAAATGGCGCGAAGGAAAATAAAATGCAAAATATAAATAAGCATAAATTAGCATAAGGCAGAAGTATGAGTGAAAATTTTATAAACGAGCTTGAAGCAGAGCAAAAAGAGCAAAAAGAGCAAAAAATCGAGCTTAGTAAAAAACTACTTCGCATAGTTGGGCAAACAAACGCAAAATACAGCCTTTTTGAAGAGGGCGATAAGATTTTGCTAGGCCTTAGCGGCGGCAAGGATAGCCTAAGCTTAGCTCATATTTTAAAGCATTTTGGGGCTCACAGCCCTGTAAAATGGAGCTTTAAAGCTGTAACTTTAAGCTATGGAATGGGCGAGAACTTTGATTATCTTAGCTCGCATTGTAAAGAATACGGCATAGAACACGAGGTGATTGAGAGCTCGGTTTTTGAGCTAAGCAAGGAAAAAATCCGCAGAAATTCTAGTTTTTGTTCGTTTTTTTCACGCATGAGGCGTGGGTATCTATACAGCTACGCCATTAAACACGGCTTTAACAAGCTTGCTATCGCTCATCACCTTGATGATGCTTGCGAGAGTTTTTTTATGAACTTTATTTATAATGGCGCTCTTAGAACCCTTGCTCCAAAATATACAAGCGAAAATGGAATAGTCGTAATTCGCCCACTCATTTTCGCCCGTGAAAAACAGCTAAGAGACAACGCTACTCGCAATAACCTACAAGTAATAGGTGATGAGGCTTGCCCTGCGATGCGCTTTGATGTCAAAATGCCACATGCAAGGGCTGAGACCAAAGAGCTTTTAAAGGAGCTTGAAGCTAAGCATCCAAAGCTCTTTACTAGCATGAAAGCTGCCTTTGAAAATATTCACACGGATACATTTTTTTAGAGAATTCTAGAATTCCCTAGGGAATTCTAGATATAATTTAATAAAGTCTTAAAATGTTTTACGACCTTTATGACTCGCCGCTTGGGGAGATTACGCTTCTTAGTAGGGATAAAAAGAGCCTTTGTGGGCTTTGTTTTGCTAGTAAGAACTTAGCACAGAGCGAGTTTTTAGCAGATTGCAAGATTTTTAGGCAGAGTAAAAACTGGCTTGATATTTATTTTAGCGGTGTTTGCCCTGATTTTATACCAGAGCTTGATTTGTGTGGCTCAGAGTTTGCGCTTAGTGTTTGGAGTGAGCTTTTAGCTATAAAATACGGCTCATCTACAAGCTACGGCAAAATCGCAAAAACCCTAGCCACTAAACTAGGCAAAGAAAAAATCGCTGCTCAGGCTATTGGTAGAGCAGTAGGCGCAAATCCTGTCCCTATCATCGTCCCTTGCCATAGAGTGCTAGGCAGCGATTTTGGACTAAAAGGCTACGCCTATGGCTTGGAGCGAAAAATTGCTCTTTTAAAGCTAGAAAAAATCATTTATAAATAAAATCTAGAATTCCTTAATAAATTTGCTTAGGAATTCTAAATTTGGTTTAGGAATTCTAGAATTTGCCTTAGGAATTCTAGATTTTAGCAGTTACAAATCTAGAATTCCTATAGAGCCAAATATAAAGCCAAATAGCATTTAACTAAGGTTTTCAAGCACCTTAGCAGCATGCCCAGCGGATTTGACGCTTTTAAAGACCTTAATTATATTGCCATTTTTATCTATCAAAAAAGTCGTGCGAACGATACCAAGATACTCTTTGCCGTAGTTTTTCTTCACCTGCCACACGCCATAAGCCTTTGAAATCTCGTGATCTTCATCGCTTAGCAAGATATGCTTTAGTCCGTATTTTTTGCCAAACTGCACATGTTTTTCGCTGCTGTCAGGACTTACACCGATCACCACAGCATTTAAAGCCCTAAAATCATCATAAAGTTCGCTAAACTCGCAAGCCTCAGTAGTGCACCCTGGCGTCATGTCCTTTGGGTAAAAATACAAAATCACCGTCCTGCCACGAAAATCGCTTAGATTTATGCTTACTTCATCGGCGTTTTTAGCACAAAATTCCGGCGCTTTATCGCCTGCGCTAAGCGTAACTTTGCGCTCTAAATCCTCTTTTAAAAAAGTCATATTCTCACTCATTTTTGCTCATCCCATGCTAAAATTGTATTTCCACCCTTGTCCTTTGCGATATCAGCCATGCCCATTATATTGTAGCCGCAGTCTACATAGTGTATCTCGCCTGTAACAGCCGAGCTAAGATCACTTAGCAAGTATAGACCGCTTTTGCCCACATCTTCTATGCTTACATTTCGTTTTAGTGGCGCATTTACTTCGTTATAGCGTAAAATCATTTTAAAATCGCCTATCCCGCTAGCTGCTAGGGTTTTAATCGGCCCTGCGCTTATAGCATTTACACGGATATTTTTACTGCCAAGGTCGTGGGCTAGGTAGCGAACTGAGCTCTCAAGCGCAGCTTTTGCTACACCCATTACATTATAGTGCGGCACAAACTTTGGCCCACCAAGATAGCTAAGAGTAAGGATGCTAGCACCCCCCTTTAAAACAGGCAAAACCGCGCGAGTAAGAGATACAAGCGAATAAACGCTAGTGCCAAGTGCTATGTCAAAAGCCTCTTTGCTAGTGCTTAAAAAGTCGTTTTCAAGTGCTTCTTTTGGCGCAAAAGCTACTGCGTGAAGCACAAAATCAATCTTGCCAAAGTCCTTTTCTAGGCGTGGGGCTAGGGCGCCCAAATGCGAGGGATTATTTACATCTAGCTCATAGACTTTATCGCTGCCAAGCTCAGTGGCTATTGGCTCTACACGCTTTTTTATAGCGTCATTGAGGTAGGTAAATGCAAGCTGGGCGCCCGCATTTTTTAGTTGTTCTGCTATGCCATAAGCTATGCTCATTTTGTTTGCTACGCCTACGATTAGGCCTTTTTTGCCTTTCATTAACATTTTTTATCCTTTGAAATTTTTGTGTGAATACTAGCAAAATTTTACTCAAAATTTGCTATTTTTGTAGGGAATTCCTAATATAAATATAGTTTTTTTGGTATAAAATATAAATCTTAAAAAATTTTGAGACTAACGAAAGGTAAAAAAATGAATGAAAATGAAATGCTAAATGATAAGCCAATTTTTGTGGCAAAAAGTAGGACTTTTCACGGCTTGATACTAGCTGCGACATGTTTAATGATAGCTTTAGTTAGCTATTTTGGCACACAAGAGCCAGAAGTTGATAAGCTAAAACAAGTGGTTGGTTGGGTGTGTGGTGTTGTAATGTTTGGTATATTTGGAGTTGGCACTCTTTATCTAACGCTTATATTTAAAAAAATTATGCTTTTTGATGATAGGATAGAGGTTCACTGCCTAAATAAGGTTATAGTTAGGACATATAGCCAGATAAAAAGCTTTAAGCTTTTTGAATACGGGTCGTGGCCGACTACAAAACAATTCAAGTTAGAATGTGAACCAAAATTTTGGCACTCTTACCTAAGCAGCATTTTTTTATACAAAAACGAGCTATATAAAATAAAAGAAATTTTAATTAAAAAAGGAGTAAAAACAATATAATTAAAAAATACAAAATTTTTTAAAGGATTAAAAATGATTTTTGTCATACTTTTTGCTATATTTTTTATGATTTTTATGGTGTTTTTCCCGCTTTTTTGGGCATTAGCGTTTTGTGGGTGCTGGTTTTTACCACTTACAAAATTTAGCAAAGTATTGATTAGCGTGCTTATTTTAGCAATGCTTTGTGGTGGCATTGCCTTTTTATTTTTTGATGATGAATATAGTATTTATCCATTTTTATTTGCTTGCGGATTTATATCTTTGCCTGTATTCTTGTACTATTTTTGGCGGAGGCAAGAATCATATGAAAAACACTATCACATCATACACACAAACCCTCTAGCCAAAAATAACTTAAAACGCAGAGCGATATCACTTTTTGGCATCGGCTTGTTAGGCACATTTATGATCTTATGGCAGGTTGAAGTGCCACAAAAAGTAATAGTAAATCTTTTGCCAGTAAAGCTTGAAATAATTAATGATGATTTTGAGTATATTGAAAATCCTGTCCAAAGATTTTCTGCTTTTATTGAGAGCAATTTAGACTTTGAAGAAGAAAAAACAAAAAGATTTCTTAATTTTACTTACTCTAAAATGAATATTTATGTTTGTGATGATTTTGATTGTAAGGGAGATAAAAAATATGTAGGATTTTATTGGGAGCCTTGGAGCTATGCTAGCACACTTGGGTGCATTAGTCTAAGCGGAAGTTGTAATAGATCCATAGAAAGAAACAAAAGAGGTCGTGACTATTTAATGTCATTTATAGAAAATAAAAAAATAAAATAATAAGGAGAAAACAATAAATAAACCAACATTAGAAAATATAAAAAACTTAGCTTTTTTATCAAATGAAAGCTATAAAACGGCTGTTGATACAGTTTAAAAAGGTAAAGAAAAAGAGCAGATGTTTTTTAAACAGCCTTTAAAAAACCCTGCTACAAATTCTAGTTTTGAAGTTATCGACCAAAAAAGAGATAACAACGGTTTTGCTACTATGCTAGTAAAAAATATAGATAACAATAATGCAAATAATATAAAATACGCAATTGTATATAGAGGCACAGATGGAATAAACGATATTAGCGATATTAGCACAAATCCTACTGCTTTGCTAGATATGCGCAGATTATTGCTAACTCATACATTGGAGCTGCGTTTGAGTTTATATAGAGATTTTGCTTTGCATCTTTGCGGATTATCATTTTTGTGCCATCGCTGATGATGATTTGGGTATTGTCGCTTACATCTTGATGAGAAGCGATAGTTACGCCATTTGAGAGATTTAGGCGCAGATTTTTATTTTCATCAAACTTGCCTTCTACTTTTAGATTAAGCCCAAAAATATCTAGCTTGATATTTGATTTTTTATTTACTCCGCTGATGTTTAAAATACCATCTATATAGACTTTACACAAAGAATCTTTTAGCTCGCCAACAGAGGTGAAATAGCGATATGAGAAGTTCTCTAGCCTTGAAGTAAAGCCGTCTTTTTCTAGCCTTACCCAGCCATCAGCGAAGACAGGAATAGCACAAAGCCACAAAAATACATAGGGAATTCTAGAATTCCCTATAAAAATCTTTAAGCCAAGCATCTAGAATTCCATAAACTCTACAAAGCGCAGATTGTCACTACTCACGGCAGTCTGTGCGCTCTAGCAACAGCGAGGTCGCTTGCCGCTTTCGTCGTTTATCATTTGATAAAACTCTTCTGGACTTAGCGGCTTTGCGTTTGGCTTGTCTTTGTGATTATCATAAAAATGCTGTAAATACGCCTGATAATCAGCCCCACCTGCTACTTGAGAAAATGTTCGCTCTAGTTTGCTCCACGCCGACATGGTGCGGCGTAGAGCATCTCGCAAGAACTCACTATTTTTAGTTTTTGATGTAGATTGCGGCATCTTTGATTTCGCTCTCGTTTAATGGGAATTCCTTGCTAGCAGCGTTAAAGTCTTTTGCGTATCTAGCGCAGATTCTAATACACTGAACAGTAACAACCATAACAACTACCATAAATACACCGCAAAGCACAGCGTCTATTATGTTATTTGAGATGATAGTGTTTGTTTTGCTAATAGCAGCCCCAAGCTTGCTTATAGCCTCAGCACTCGCATCAGGGCTAGCTTTTAGGTTTGCAAGCTCGCTTTCTAGTTTGCTTAGCTCAGCGATTTTATTTTGCGCTGTTGCTACATGGCTTACTTTATCGTGTACGCTTGTTGGATCGCCGTTTGTAGGTAGCATTTTTTGTAGTGCTGCATACATTGTAGTTACCCACACCCAGATAGCTGGCAGGATTGTAACCCAAGCGTATTTTGCCTTGCCTTTTTTAAATATATAAACAGTAGCAAACATTAGCGCCATACCAGCTAGCATTTGGTTGCTTGCGCCAAATAGTGCCCATAGCGTATAAATACCACCCATAGGGTCATTTACGCCAGCATAGAGTAGCCAGCCCCAGCCAGCTACGCCGATGAAAGTTGCTATTAACGCCCAAAGTAGGTTATTTGCATTGCCGGCTGGTTTGTAAACATTGCCTAAAATATCTTGGATCATAAAGCGACAAGTTCTAGTTCCAGCATCAACTGCTGTTAGGATAAATAGTGCTTCAAAAAGTATCGCAAAGTGATACCAATAAGGCATCATCGCAAGACCACCAAATACTTCTTTAAATAGCAAAGCAAGTCCAAGGGCAAAAGTAGGTGCTCCACCTGTGCGTGAGAGCATATCTGCTTCGCCTACGCCGTTTCTAAGGGCTTCTAGTTGTTCTACTGTGATAGTGAAGTTAAAGCCACTAGCATTTATTCTATCAAGCACGGCTTGAATTTTTGGCACGGCTAGGTTTATATCAGTGCCAAGACCACCCATGTTGATTGAGAAATACTCACCTGGAGTTAGTGTAACTGCTGTGATTAGCGCCATTACACCAACAAGGCTTTCCATTAGCATAGAGCCATAGCCTACAAAAAGAGTTTGACCTTCTTTTTGAACCATTTTTGGGCTAGTTCCACTTGAAATTAATGCGTGAAAACCAGAAATCGCTCCACAAGCAATAGTAACAAAAAGGAAAGGAAATAAATCACCAGCAAAAACCGGACCATCACCAGTGCTTGCAAAGATTGTAGTAGCTGGCATTTTGATATCCGGAGCTACGACTAGGATGATTACAGCCATGCCAAAGATAACGCCTAGTTTAAGGAAGGTGCTTAGATAATCTCTTGGCGCAAGTAGTAGCCACACAGGCAATACCGCAGCTACAAAGCCATAGATCATAATGGCAAATGCTAGGTTTGTTTGACTAAAGTTAAATACATTGCCCCAAAATGGATCATTTACCACATACTCGCCACCCCAAATGCTAATAAGTAGCAAGATAAAGCCAGCAATACTAGCTTCTAAAATCTTGCCAGGGCGGATATAGCGCATCCAAATGCCCATACCAAGCGCGATAGGAATAGTCATAGCAATAGTAAATAAACCCCAAGGGCTAACAGCAAGGGCTTTTACAACAACCATTGCAAGAATTGCGATAAGAATAAGCATAATAAAGAAAATGCCTATCATCGCAACGGCACCTGTGAATTTGCCCATCTCCATTTTTATCATCTCGCCAAGGCTCTTGCCATCGTGGCGAACAGAGATGATCATTACCACAAAGTCATGCACAGCACCACTTAGCACCACGCCCACAAGCAGCCATAGCATACCTGGCAAATATCCCATTTGTGCTGCTAGTATTGGCCCAACTAGTGGTCCAGCACCAGCAATAGCAGCAAAGTGATGCCCAAAAAGCACATATTTGTTTGTTGGATGGAAGTCCTTGCCATTGTTTAGACGATATGCAGGAGTTGCGCGATTATCATCTAGGCACATTACCTTAGCGGCGATAAAGCGACCATAAAAGCCATATCCTATTATGTATATACAAACAGCAGCTACTACTAGCCACACAGCCGAAATGCTCTCGCCTTGATGAAGTGCTAAGGCACCAAAAGCCCATGCACCTATTGCAGCGACGAGAATCAAAAGGAGTTTTTGATTCAAACTCATCTTAGTCCTTTTTTTAAAATTAAATCCTCGAATTATCTAAAAAATATCTTTAAGAACTTATTAAAATAATATTAAAATAATATTTTTGTGTAAAAAAGTAACTAAATTTATTTTTTATCTAAAAATTTGCTTACAAAAGCTCTAAAATCTTTGGCTGAGTTTGAGTAGTTTTCGTTATTTTTGTAGTTTTTTAAAGTAATGATAGGGCAGGAGAATTTCTTTTGTAAGAATTGCTGATTTGAGAGGCAAATTGCGTCATTTTCATCGTGAAAGTTTAAAATAAGAGCTGCGAGCTTTATAGAGTTTTGGCACAAGATTTCTAGGTTTAAAAGTGCGTGATTTATAGCTCCAAGACAGTTTTTACACACCAAAATCACAGGCGCATTTAACTCTTTTGCAATATCCAAAAAGCTCTCTTTTTCATTTAGTGGCACTAGAATTCCCCCAGCACCCTCAATGAGCGTGATTTGCTCTAAGTTTTGTTCTATAAAATCTAGAATTTCTCTTGCTTTTATTTTTTTGCCCTCAAGCTCTGCGCTAAAATGTGGCGATGCTGGATAAGCAAAAGTGTAGCAAGTAGCTTTAAAATCAGCATTTTGACCTGCTTTTATGTATTCTTTAAAATCAGGCTCCAAGCTTTGGCTAGGAATTCTAGAATTTTCATCAGGAATTCTAGAATTTTCATTAGGAATTCTAGAATTTTCTGCGTAGCCAGTTTGAACTGGCTTTAGTGCCACAGCCTTTGCTCCCTGTTCTAAAAAAGCTCTTAAAAGCGAGGCTGTAACAAAGCTTTTGCCAACATCAGTATCGCTTCCTGTTATGAAAAACTTCATTTTTTTGCGCTTTTATAGGCTTTGATTTTTTCTGCTATGCTAGCTGCGTCAAGCCCAAGACTAGCTTCTACTAGCTCTTTTTTACCATGGGTGATAAAGGCGTCTTCATACTCAAAGCTAATGATTTTCACACCCAAATCATTTTCATTTATAAACGAGCTTAAAATCTCGCCCACGCCACCTTTTTTGGCACTTTCGCTAAAAATATACCAAGTCTTAAATGAAGCCGAGAGCTTGTGTAAAAACTCCTCATCAAGTGGCTTAGCAAAGCCCAGATTAACAACATTTGCACCGCCTAGTTTATTTGCTACAGCGCAGGCCTTGCCCACAGCATTTCCATAGCCGATAAAGAGCAAAGCACTTTGTGCGGTTTTAACAAAACTTGCTTTATAAGGCTTAAACTCACAAGTATCTATTTCTAGCTCATTTTTTAGCTCATCGCAGATAAATCTGCCCCTAGGATAGCGCAGGGCTAGGGGATGGGCTGCGCTTTGTGACCAGTTTAAAAGTGCCTTAAAATCAGCCTCACAAGTAGGCGCAGCTAGTTCAATACTAGGCAAAGCACTTAAAAAACTAATATCAAAAGCACCTTGATGCGTAGCTCCATCCTCGCCAACAATGCCAGCCCTATCTATACAAAAAACCACCGGCAAGTCCAAAATACACACATCATGGATAATCTGGTCATAAGCACGCTGTAAAAATGTAGAATAAATCGCCACATAAGGTCTAAAACCCTCTTTTGCCAAAGCCCCAGCCTGCGTAACTGCGTGTTGTTCGGCAATAGCTACATCCCAAAATCTCTGCGGATATTCTTTAAGCAAAGCATCAAGCCCAGTGCCACTTGGCATGGCTGCTGTGATGCCGATGATTTTTTCATTATTTTTAGCAAGGCTTAGCAAGGCAGAGCTAAAAATCTGCGTGGCAGTTTTTAGGCTTTGATTTGCGCTAGGAATTCTAGAATTCCTTGTTATTTCGTAGCTAAGCTCAGCTTTTTTCTCTTGATTTTCTAACTCAAAGGGCGAGACGCCATGCCACTTTTCAAACTTCCCCTCAGCTGGAGCATATCCCTTGCCTTTTATGGTTTGTGCGTGGACGATGACAGGTTTTTTCATCGCTTTTGCGGTGCGAAGCGTGGAGATAATCTCGCTTATATTATGCCCATCAATTGGCCCAATATACTCTAAGCCAAGCTCTTCAAAAAGCATGCCTGGTGTGATGAGCCTAATGCCCTCTTCAAGTCGCTTTGCCATGTATGCTGCGCTATCTGGGGCGTATTTTAGCAGCTCATTTATACGAGCTTTAAAGCTTTGATACCAGGGCCCTGCCATAGCGTGGCTTATGTATTTGCTAAGTGCGCCAACAGGCTTTGCTATGCTCATTTCATTGTCATTTAAGATGATGACACAGGGGTATTTGCGGTCCCCTAGTTCATTTAGTGCCTCGTATGCCTCGCCTGCGCTCATCGCACCATCGCCTATTAGCACGACTGGTATGCGCTCATCGCCTTTTAGCTCCACTGCCTTAGCAGCTCCCACAGCTAGTGAAATAGAAGTAGAGCTATGTCCAGCTACGAAATAATCGCACTCGCTCTCATGCGGATTTGTATATCCGCCTATGCCTTTAAACTGGCGCAAGGTCTCTAAACTACGTCCGGTAAGTATCTTGTGAGCATAGCACTGATGACTTACATCAAAGATAAAAGGATCCTTGCTAGAATCAAAAACTGCGTGCATGGCAATAATAAGCTCTACTACGCCAAGATTTGAGCTTAGGTGTCCGCCGTTTTTGCTAACAGCTTGTAAGATTTGTTCTCTTATATTAGCAGCTAGTGCTATTAGCTCGTCGTTTGATAAACTTTTTACATCCATTTTTAAAATATTCTTGCTTTTGTAAAATTTCAACGCTAGGAATTCTAGAATTCCTAGAAATTTATATTTTAAAATCTTAGGAATTCTAGAATTCCCAGCCTTTATTCACTTAAAATTTTCTTAATTTTCTCAAATCTAGTAGCTATCGTCCCGTCCATATTTGCGATATTACTTAGCACTAGCACACCGCCTTTTGCGATAGCATCATCCTCGCTCACGATTAGATTTGGGATTTTTGCTAGGTTTTTGCTTATGGCTTCGTAGTCTTGTGGGTTTATTTTTACCTCGATTTTGCTAGCGTCTTTTAGCTCGCTAATTAGGCTTTTTGCTATACTGGTTGCTACTTGGCTAGAGTTTTGGCTGAGTTCTGTTTCTATTACTTGCTTTGCTATGTCTATTGCTGTGTGGCTAAGCTGCGGTTCGCTTTTATCTAGGAATTCTGTGATTTTAACGCACTCGTTCTCTAGCTTTTTAAATGAACCTGTGTAGCTTGCTTCTATTTCTTTTAGCCTAGCATCAAACTCAGCCGCAGCCTGCGCATGACCCTGGGCTTTACCATCTTCAAGGGCTTTTGCCGTCTCGTTAGCAAGGCGTTCTTTAAACTCACTTTCTTGACTTTCTATTTTCATTTGTAGTTTTACTAGATTGTCGCTTAGCTCTTCTGTGCGTTTTAAAAGCTCTTCTATAAAACTAGGATTTGGCTGGACTGGTTCTGGCGCTGGTGGCAGCGGGGTTTGTTCTATCGCATCTTCAAGCACCTTTTCAGCCTCAGCTGGGCTTATAGGCTCTGCTTCTGGCTCTAAAATCTGGCTTGTATCTTCTTCAAAGCTTACCACACCACCTTGTTGTTGTAAAATCTTAAAGCGATAAGGCTCGATATTGTGCTTTTGATTGCTACGATCTATTACATTGCTCATTATTCAATCATCTCATCATTTCCGCCAAGTTGGATAACACCAGTTTCAGCTAGTTTGTGCACAGCTTCTACTACTTTGCGTTGGGCTTCTTCTACTTCTTTTACCCTTACAGCCCCAAGGTAGCCAAGCTCTTCTAAGAACGCTTCTGCGGCCCTTTGGCTCATATTGCTTAAGAACTTTTCTTTTAGAGCCTCACTACCACCTTTTAGACCTATCATTAGATCTTTTTTATCAACTACTTTTAGAACCTCTCTAATAGCCTCTTTGCCAAGTGTGTTGATATCTTCAAAGGTAAACATCATTTCTTTAATATTTTCTGCTAGCGTCGGATCTGCGTTTTCTAGGAATTCCACCGTGCTTTTACTAGCGTTTTGTCCTAGGCGGTTAAGCACCTCTGCTACTGCTCTTGGACCACCGATTTCAACCTTATAGCTAGTAAGTGCTTGTAGTTTGCTCTCTAACACAGCTGAAACACGCTTGATAACGCTTGGGCTAATATCGCTTAGATTTGCCATACGGATAACAACCTCGCCTCTAATATCATCTGGGAAGTAAAATAGCGTCTCAGCAGCAGATGTAGCGTCCATGTGAGCTACGATTAGAGCGATTGTTTGAGGGTGCTCTTTTACAATGAAATCTGCAAGCTGCTGTGGACGAACATTTTGCAAAAAGCCAAAAGAACGAGTAGTTTCCATTGATTTTTGGAGTTTATCAAAGATTTTTTGCGCTTCATCTGGGCCAAAGGTTTTGTATAGAATTTCTCTTGCGTATTCTAGACCACCTGATTTTATGTATTGGTTTGATTGTGTTAGAGCATAAAACTCCTCTAGCACAGCAGCAGCCACTGCTTTATCTATAGTTTTTGCCATAGCAATGTGGCGAGAGATTTCCATAACTACATCAGAGTCCATGTGAGCAAAAAGCAAGCTCGCTCCATCCTCGCCAAGCTGAATAATCAAAATAGCGATCTTCTCAGGTAGTGAGAGATCATCATACATCATTTTTTGATCTTCACTTAGTTTAGCCATTATAACTCCTTAGAACTCGCAAAGGCTGAGTCGTTTTTGACCATGCCTTGAAGTAGGTTAGCAACTTCTTCACTTTTTTCACTCACTATTGCTTTCATTTTTTCTAGCAATACATCGTATTTTAGATCCTCTTCGTTAAAGTCTTGACTTATACCAAGCTCATCTTCTGCTCGTTTTCTTGCTGCTTTAAATCTCTCCAAAGTATCCTCTGCTTCATCATCTACATTCATACTATCTTGAAGCAAACTATCATCATCAGGCGTAAGGTCTTTGAGCATTTTCTCCATAAATGGCATAATTACTTTCTTATACAGCACAAATAGCACTATAAAGGCAAAAACGTATTTAGCCGCTGGCAAAACTGGATTTACATAAGATTCCATAAAGGCTTCAAACTTCGTAAGTGGTACTGCTATACTATTTGGTCTAAACTCTATGTTTGAGACTGTTACTTCATCGCCTCTATTTGGGTCGTAGCCCACGGCTTGTTTTACTAGATTTGTGATGCTATTCATCTCAGCTTCATCTAGTGGGAAATACTTAACAACCCCTGTAGCATCACCATTTTCATCACGCACATAGTCATAGCGGCCATCTACTGCCACAGCTGCTGTTATACGGCGTATGGTTGCAAATTGCGGTTTGGTTTTGATTATTTGTTTTGAAATTTCGTAGTTTGTGTTTGCCACGGTTTTATCGTATTGTTCGGCTGGTTTGTTATCCTCTATGCCTTGGACTGGACCTATATTGCTAACAGCCCCTGGCACACCACCGATATCTGGCTTATCACGGCCTACTTTGTGTTCTTCTATATTTTGTTCTGAGCGAATTACGCTATTTGGGTCAAAAATCTCTCTTTCGCTATCAGTTTGGCTAAAATCAAATTCCATGGTAACCTTAGCGGTTACTTTTTCTTTGCTACCTGTAAAGCTAGCTATCATATCTATAATTTTATTTTCATAGCGGCTTTCAAACTCGTGTTTATACCTAACCTGAGCGGCGATTTTAGCGGCTTCTTGTTCGTTTTGCAAGGCTACTGTATCCTCGCCTATGGCTATACCATCTTGGGTTACGATTTTTACATTTTCTACTTTTAGATTTGCTACAGAACCAGCCACGATGCGCTTAATGCCATCGATTTGCCCAAGGTCTAGTGAAGTGTTTGCTTTTAGTTTTACTACCACGCTAGCTGTTGGTGGGGTTTGACGCTCTGTAAATACGCTTTCTTTTGGAAATGCTATGTAAACAACAGCCCTTTCAATAGGCTCAAGGCTTTCAATAGTCTTGCTTAGTTCACCTTGTATAGCTCTTTGAAACTTTACTCTTTGTTCATCCTCAGTAGCACCGAACTCTTTATTATCAAAAAGCTCAAAGCCTACTTTGCCGTTATTTCCTTGGATATTTGTGATGCTTGCTACTGCGATACGCTCTTTATAAACATCTTTTGTAGGCACAAGGATAGTGCCCTCATCAGCTAGCTTATAGTTTACTCCATCAGCTTCTAGCTGGGTGATGACCTGTGCGCTCACACTTGGGTCAATATTGCGAAAAAGCACGCTATATCCAGCAAACTCATTTTGAGTACTGCCTGAGCCACGCATAAGCAAAATAAGTAGCACGATAAAGGCAATAACTGCTACAATACTACTTAAAACGACTATTTTTTGCCGTTTTGTAAGATTTAAAAATACAGCAGATACTTGTTCAAAAAATTCTTTAAATCTATCCATTAAACTAGCCTAAAAATCTAGAATTCCTATAAAAGCTTTTTACGCAAATTCCGCTCTTAGAGCTTCTAGAACCTTATCATTTTGTTTTTTAGTGCCTATTGTGATACGAACTGCGTTTAAGCCATAACTTTTTAGATTGCGCAAGATTATACCTTTTTTTAGCAAATTATCAGCTAAAATTGATGAGTTTTTCTCTTCATTTGTAAAAATTGCTATAAAATTCGTATAACTTGGGATGAATTTGAGGCCAAACTCGCTAGCAAAATCTTCATATCTTGGCATCTCATCAAAGTTGTTTTTAATGCCTTTTTGTACAAAATCCTCATCATCAAGTGCTGCTATCGCCGCTGCTAGGCTAGGAGTTGTTATGTTAAATGGTGGGCGAAGTTTTGAGATTTGTTCTATTAGTTTTGTGTTTGCTAGACCATATCCTACTCTCATTCCGCCAAGGCCATAAGCTTTTGAAAAAGTGCCGCTATAAAGCACATTTGTAAATTTACTTAGCACATGAGCTGGCTTAATGTGCTTTTTGCTGTCTTTAAATGTGGCAAACTCCATATAAGCGCAGTCTAGGATAACTAAAGTATCTTGGCTAATAAGCTCTAAAAACTCATAAACCTCGCTTGCATCAGGACACTCGCCAAGTGGATTGTTTGGCAGGCAAAGAATTACTGCGCCGATATTTGCGGCGTTTTTAGTATAAATTTCAGCCATTTGTGCTAGGTCATGAAACTCGCTTTGAGTTTTATATACTGGTGCGTGTGCGAATTTTGCGTATATATCATACATAGCAAAGGTTGTTTTTGCCCGCAAAATTCCACGATTTTCGTTGCAAACTGCTTTTATAGCCATTTCCATGACTTGATCTGAACCAGAGCCTATGATGATATTTGCACTCTCGCAGCCAAAACGCACAGCCAAAGCATGCTTTAGCGCAAAGTAGCTATCATCTGGATAAAGTGCTGGCTCGCTAGCTCTCATCGCTTGCAGAGCTTTTGGCGAAGAGCCAAAGGGATTTTCATTGCTAGCTACTTTGATGATATTTTCAGGCTTTATGCCATATTCACGCGCTACTAGTTCTATTGGCTTGCCTGGTTCATAACTTTCTAAATTTTCTAAAAACTCATTGAAAATCATCTTTTATCCTTTTAAAATTATTAAAAAACTAGAATTCCTGGGAATTCTAAAATTCCGTGAAATTCTAAGCCTTGTGTCATCCCCCGACTTGATCGGGAGATCTCATTAAAAATAAATTTAGAATTCCTAATAGAGATCCTCGGGTCAAGTCCGAGGATGACATTCTAGGGAATTCCCTAAAGCCTTTCAAACACCACCTTACTTTGCCACAGCGTAGCTGCCAAGCACTCGAATTTCATGACCACTTTGCCTTGCGCTATTTAGAGCTTTGGCGATTATTTCATCATCTTTGTGCCCTTCTATGTCAATGTAAAAAAGACTTTTAAAGCTGTGCTTTTTATCAGGCCTACTTTCTAGCTTTGTGATATTTATCTTAAGCCCAGCAAAAATGCTAAGCAAATCAAAAAGCGCACCTGGCTTATGTTCGGTTGAGGCGATAATGCTTGTTTTATCATTGCCACTTTTGTCACAAAATGCGTTACTTAGCACAAAAAATCTCGTGCTATTTCCAAGATTGTCTTGAATTCGCTCAAAAATCACAGGGATATTTGAGAGCTTAGCAGCTATCTTTGAGCAAATCGCAGCGCCTTTTTCATCATCTTTTGCTAACCAGGCGGCCTTGGCTGTGCTGCTAGTGGCTACAAACTCTACTCCCTCTAAGCCGTGTTCTGCTAAAAACTTTCTACACTGAGCGTAGGCCTGAGGGTGCGTGTAAATACGCTCTAAGCACGAAATATCAGCACAAACTCCACAAAGTGCGTGGCTAATATCAAGATAAATCTCGCCAACTACCTTTATGCTCTCATGCTCGCCAAGGCTATCATAGCTAGCTGCTACAGCGCCTTCTGTGTTATTTTCTATAGGCACCACGCCAAACTTCGCTGCCCCACGCTCAACTTGTCTAAAAACTCCATCAATGCTAGTAATGGGCTCATAAATAGCATTTTGCCCAAAGCGGCTTACACTTGCTTCGTGGCTATAAGTGCCAAAAGGGCCTAAAAATGCAACCTTTTCACGCCCCTCTAGGCTACGAGAGAGCGAGAAAATCTCATAAAAAATCGCCTCAATCCCAGCCCTGCTTAGCTTTGAGCCATCGCAGTGCTTGCTAAGACGCTCTATGATTTGCCTTTCCCTTTCTGGGCGGTAGACTGCGCCGCCTTCGTTGCGCTTTATTTCGCCGATTTTTTCTACCGCATCCATTCTACGCTTTAAAATAGCGATTATTTCATCATCGCAAGCGTCAATCTGCTCTCTTAATTTACTTAAATCACTCATCTTCTATACTCTCTAAAAATCTACCTACATTGCCAAAGGTATAGTTAATCGCAGAGCTTCTTACGCCTGCGTTTTCAAGCTTATCTACCTTGCCACTTAGAACAAGGATTGTTTGCATGCCAAGTTCTTTTGCGCCTAGCAAATCACCCTTTGCATCATCGCTGATTATGCTAACTGAGCTAAAATCCATAAACTCAGAGCTTTGCGCCATGCCCTCGTGTAAGTTTTGGTATAAAATTTCTTTGCTGCTTAGCTGTTTGCTCGCTTTTATAAGAGCTGTTCGGTAAAAAAGCTCGCTAGGCTTGCCGACAACTGCTGCTTTTATGCCAGTAGCATACTCTATCATAGAGGCTATTGCCCCCACGCCAGGATATAGTCTGCCATTTTTTTTGTAAGTGCTAGTTGCGTGCATTGCTATTAGTTTTGCGCCTTTTTGAACTAGTTCAATCATCTTAGCAAAATCATCAAAGCTAAACGCATCATAGCTAGCGATTATCACAGCTTTTGGGTTAGAGAATTCCTGCGTGTAGCCAAGCTCGTCCATGGTCTTTATAAACTGTGGTGCGCCAAAAAGCGCAGCAGAACAAGGCTTACAAACATCATTAAGCACGCAAAATGGGTCTATATAAGCATCAGGGCGGATATCAAGGCCTTTGCTTTTTAAATTTGCTAGAAAGTCTGAGCTTTTTGCCTTTGTGTTATTTGTGATTACCATGTAGGGGATATTATGCGTGTTGAAGTGGCGGATAAGGTTTTTTGAGCCATAAATCGGGCTTTTGTCGCTATCGCTTATAAGTGTGCCTTGAACATCTACAAAATAAATCATCTTAACTCCTTAAATAAGCCCTTTTTCAAGGCGTATTAAATCCTCAAAACTCTCTCTTGCTCTAATTAGCCTTGCTTTGCCATTTTCTATAGCAATCTCAGCAGCCCTTAGGCGAGAGTTGTAGTTGCTAGACATGCTAAATCCATACGCTCCTGCACTTTTGATTAAGAGTAAATCGCCAGAATTTTGGCTTGGCAGTTCTATATCTTTGGCTAGAAAATCGCCACTTTCGCAAATTGGCCCTACGACATCAGTTTTTGAGGTTTTGTCACTATTTTTAGCATTTAGAGCTACTACTTTGTGATAAGCCTCGTATAGGCTAGGGCGGATAAGGTCATTCATAGCAGCATCAACGATGACAAAACGCTTAGTGCCATTTACTTTTTCATATAGCACCTTTGTTAGCAGCTCTCCAGCATTTGCTACTATATATCTGCCAGGTTCGCAGACTATGGTCATTTCCTTGCCTTTTAGTGCGGCTAGAATTCCTTGTGCGTAGGCATAGAGATCTGGCTCGCTTTCATCATCATACCTTACGCCTATGCCACCGCCAACATCAAAAAACTTTAGCTCCACCCCAGCTGCTGCTAGCTCGCTTACAAAATCACTTACAATCACAGCCGCTTCGTGAATGGGCGTGATATCAATAAGCTGAGAGCCTATGTGAAAATGACAGCCCACAGGCTCTAAATACTCGCTTTTATGCGCTTTTAGATACAGCTCTCTAGCCCTCTTGATTACCACACCAAATTTGTTCTCGCTAAGTCCAGTTGAGATGTAAGGGTGAGTTTTTGCATCTATATTTGGGTTTATGCGGATGCTGATGTTTGCTTTTTTGCCAAGGCTTTTTGCCACAGCTTCTACTCTTTCTAGCTCTGCGCCACTTTCTATGTTTAGCATTAAAATTCCGATTTCAAGTGCGGTTTTTATCTCATCATCGCTTTTGCCCACACCTGAAAATATGATTTGATAAGGCTTAGCCCCAGCTAGCACCGCTCTTTTTACTTCATTTATACTAACACAATCAAATCCAGCCCCAAAGCTTGCTAAAAGCTTTAAAATGCTTAGGTTTGAGTTTGCTTTTACAGCGTAGCAAATCAGGCTTTTGTGTGCGCCAAACTGGCTTTTTAGCGCAGTGTAACGCTGCCCAATCTCATCAAAATCATAAATGTATAAAGGAGTGCCAAACTGAGCTGCAAGTGCGCTATAATCAGCATTTTTCATAAATATCACCTTAGATTATATTAAAATCGCATATTTTAGCTAAAAATTTTGGAATTTATTATAAAAAGAGCTAGGAATTCTAGAATTCCTAGTAAATTTTCTTAGGAATTCTAGAATTTGGCTGATAAAATGCGCTAGAAATACTTAGGAATTCTAGAATTCCTAGTAGATTTTCTTAGGAATTCTAGAATTGCAAGGTGTAAAAATGCAAAAGAACCAAGGCGTTTTGTTACCAAAACGGCGTGGTCTATTTGCTTTATTTTTAGCATAAAACGCCTTACATAAAGTAGATTATCGGCACGATAGTTGGGTATTTTTTGATTTTTCTAAATACATGCTTGCGAACTAGCGTGCGGATTGCGTTTTCCATGCCTTTGTGATCGTCAAAGAGCTCGTCTTTTGCTGTGGTTAAAAACTGCTGTGTTATGTCCTCAAGGTCTTTTGTGATGTGTTTTTGGGCTAGGCCGTGGCTGATAACGCGGTTTTTGATTAGTTTGTGCTCGCCTCTATCGATTTGTGCCATGATTACGATCACACCGGCTTCGCTTAGTTGTTGGCGGTCGATTACTACATCATCGCTGATTTGCTTGCCGATTTGATTGTCTATAAAGGTCTTGCCAGTTTTTACTGTGCGAGCGCGTTTTAAGTAACGCTCAGTAAGCTCCATTTGATCGCCATCATTCATTAGATATATATTTCGCTCATCTACGCCACAGGCTACGCCGTATTCTTTGTGGCGCATGATGTGATTATACTCGCCGTGAACTGGCAAGAAAAACTTAGGCTTGATTAAGCTTAGCATTAGCTTTTGCTCTTCTGCGGCTGCGTGACCGCTAACATGAATTTCGCTAAAGTCTTGATACGCTACGCTTGCGCCGTTTTTTAGCAAGTAGTTTAGCACTCTTGATACGCTTGCTTCGTTGCCTGGGATTGCTTTTGCACTGATTATTATTTGATCTGTGGGCTTAATCTTTATATACTTATGCTCATCAGTTGCCATGCGGTATAGTGCGCTCATGGTCTCACCCTGAGAGCCTGTGGTTACGATTAGCACTTCATTATCAGGGTATTTTGCCACCTCATTTGCATCTATAAAAATATCTTTTTTAAGCTCAATGTAGCCAAGCTCAATAGCAGTCCAAAGGTTTCTCTCCATACTTCTGCCGATCACACAAACCTTGCGTCCGTGCTTAACTCCACGCTCTATTGCTTGATAAACCCTGTGGATATTTGAGCTAAAAGTACTCATGATCACACGACCTTTGGCTTTATCAAATAAAGCATCAAAGGTCTTTCCTACGCTGCTTTCGCTTTTAGTTACGCCTTCTCTCCAAGAGTTTGTGCTATCGCTCATTAGCAGCAGCACTCCATCTTCGCCATACGCTGCTAGGCGGTGAAGGTCTGTTGGGTAGCCATCGATTGGCGTGCTATCGATTTTAAAATCACCGGTGTGAATAATCGTGCCAGCTGGGGTCATAATAGCAAGCGCTGAGGCGTCGATTACTGAGTGAGTTATGTGGATAAACTCTACTTCAAACTCGCCTATTTCATAGATCTGCCTTTTTTTTACTGGGCGGAAGTAGCTGCGGTGGCTTTTTAGTCCGTGCTCTTCAAATTTATTGCTGATCATGCCAAGTGGCAAAGGCGTAGCGTAGATTGGAAACTGGAATTCTTTGAAAAAATAAGGCATTGCGCCGATGTGATCTTCGTGTGCGTGAGTGATGATGACAGCACGGACTTTGTCTTTGATCTTGCGAATATAGCTAAAATCAGGCACCAAAATATCTACGCCTGGCATGCTCTCATCTGGAAAGCTCATACCCACATCTACGATAATTGCGTCATTTTCTGTCTCAAAAACAGTCATATTTGCGCCTATTTCGCCAAGACCACCAAGTGGAGTGATCCAGACTTTTTTGCTAGCATCATTTGCGTTTTTTAGTGGATGAAGGCGTTCTTCGTGGATGGCTTTATTCGCTTTGATTGATTCTTGCATAGCCTTTTGCCAGTCTTCGTTGCCACTTAGTTTTATTGTTTGATTTTTCTTTCTATTTTTTGAGCGGCGGTTTTTGCTCTCAGCTTTGGCTGGATTTTGCTCGGTATTTTGGGTGCTTAGAGCAGTATTCCCAGCGTTTTGGTTGTTTTGTCCTGCTTGGACTTTGTTGTCCCTTGCGTTTTTAGCTGCGGCTTTTGCTTTTGCGGCTGCGTTTTGACGCTCTAAGTTTCTGCGGTGGTTTTTAAACTTTTTTTTCTGCTCTCCGCCTAGTGGTGCCTCCCCGTCAAAGTCACTAGGGCCAAAAAAGCTATCTACTACATTATTTGCAGCGTTTGAGTTTGGGTTTTGGTTATTGTCGTTTTGCATCTCTTACCTCATCAAATATTTTTAAAAATAAGGCAAGATTTAACTCATGGGCTCTAATGCTCTCTTTTATGCCAAGTTGCTCAAAAATGCGTAAAATACGCTCTTTTTGCGCTATGGCTAGCAGGTTTTTTGCTAGGGTTTTGCGTGGGGCAGCAAAGCAGCTTTTTAAAAAACTCTCAAAGCCTGTTATATCGCAGTTTGGCTCTTTGTCTTTAACTAGCTTTATAACCGAGCTAGTAACCTTTGGCGCAGGCTCAAAGCACTCTGGCTCCACATCAAAAAGCAGTTCGCACTCTCCATAAAGGCAAGAGAGCAAGCTAAGTGAGTTTTGCTCTGCGTCTTTAGCACAAAACTTCTGCGCGACCTCACGCTGGATCATTACTACAAAGCCAGAGCAATTTTTATCTCTCAAGGCTTTTAAAATGATATTTGTCGCCACATAATAAGGCAAATTCGCTGCCAAAAAATAAGGCTGTTTTGAAAGCTCTCCCCAAGCCTTTAAAGCATCTGCGTTTATCAATTGCATTTTGCCTTCTAGTTCGTGGCTAAAACGACTTTTTAAATGCTCTATTAGATCAGAGTCAATCTCAAAACAAACTAACTGCTCGCATTTTGCTAGCAGACCATGAGTTAAATCACCTAAGCCAGGCCCGATTTCTACAATTTTTTTGCTATCGGGAATCGATTGGATGATTTTGTTTTTTATGCTCTCATTTTTTAAAAAGTTTTGTCCAAAGTGCTTTTTTGCCTTGATTTGCATAGGCGCAATTATAAAGATATTGCTTAAATAATGCGTAAATATTTCTGGGGAATTCTAGAATTCTTTGATCAACATATAGGGAATTCTAGAATTCTCTGATTAAAATCTAGGGAATTCTAGATTATTCCTTGGCTTTTTGTAGTTCTTCTAAGAATTTACTAAGATCAAAAGCTTTGGATTTTTGTTCATATTTATCCCAATATTCATCAAAGTTTTGGGTGGTTAGTATTCCTTTTTTTTGCGCTATCCAATCAAGCATTTTTGAGTTTATATCTTTGCTGTAATGCCCCAAATCAACATAATTAGCAATGTCATCTGTAAAGCCCATATCATCAAAACCATAGACTTTTAGATTGGGTAGATTTTGATCTAATAAATATTTTAAAAAATATTTTTGTAGTCTTGCGCCTGCAGGGTTTGTTTGAAAAGCAATGGCAGATTTTACCACAGAATATGCTGCGACAATCATTATAAACTCGGTATCTTGATGGTTTTTTATTGGCTCTATTACATCTTTATCAAAAAGTTCTTTAATTAGCGCAAGGTCTTTTGGATTTAGCTCGTCTTTGCTGATTTGTTTGTTTTTGATTTTTTCTACTGCACTTTTAGTTTCATTTAGGTTGTAGTCGTTTTTTACAAAGTTTTTAATACCACCTAGCAAATGCTCGCTCTCAGCAAAAAACGATGCTGGTCTATCAAAATCTCTATTTTCGCAAGACACTTCTTTGCCACTAATAAGCTTAAAAAATGTGCTAAAAATATACGCAAGAGTTTCTTTGTTTGTATAAACACTATAGTCATTTAGCATTTCTTTATCATACAAAACTCCCCAGTGCTTCATAGCCAAATAGCTAAAAGTGTGTAAAAACGGAATGATTTCAATATCAAAAGTAGTAAGAACTTGTTTGATATTTTTGTTTTTTTCAAGTGCGTAATCTAAAATAAATCTGCGTTCATTAAAGTGCGAACCTCGAATAGAAATGTTTATAAAACTTCCACCAAGCTTTTTGGCTGCTTCTTTTGCGCTAGTATTTTCTAGCATAGATGAGCCAAAAATCAAGCTATCGTAGTCACTGCGCTCTAAAAACCGCTTAGCGTTGTAACGCATATTTTTATATTCATATACTTGATTTGGGCAATAAAAAGGTTTATGCCACAGTACAAATGGATCTATATACCAAATAATAAAACCAAATATAATAGTTGGAATAAAGGCAATAAAGAAAAAAATAAAAACTAAAGTTCTAAATTTTTTTTGCATTTATATCCTCTTTCTTATCTTTTTTGTTTGATTGAACAAGGAATTTTTCATAAAAATCTTTTAAATTAAATTCTCTTGATTTATTTTCAAACTCACTCCAATATTGCTCAAAGTTTTCTTCTTCTAGTAAGCCTATATCGTTTTTTACAAAACCAAGTATATCAGAGCTTATTTTTGGTGAAAAATGTATCAAATCATAGTAATTTGCCACATCGCTAACAAAGTCCATATCATCAAAACCATAAATTTTAACATTGCTTGGTTTTTGTTTTATTAAATAAAACAGTGATGATTTTTGCGTATTTTCAAAGTTCTTGTAAACTTGAAAATAAATGGCATTTTGAGCAATAAAATAAGGTGGAATTATCAAAATAAACTGGGTATCTGGATATTTTCTAAAAACATCAAGTAAATTTTTATCTAAATACTCTTTGTTAAAATCATAGTCTAGGTAGCTAAATTCTTCTTTAGATATCTTCTCGGTAGCGTCTTTTAGTGTATTGTTTATATTTAATACTTGCACTATATTTATGCTAGCCCATTTTTCAAAACTACCAAGTCTATTAGAGATACTTTCGTTATATATCCATGTAGTAGGGGTATCTTTATTTATTTTTGTATTTTCGCAACTAAAGTTAAAAATATGCTTTAAGTGTTTGTTTTGTAAATATATTTTTAGGGCATCAAATATAGTAAAATTATAGGTAGAAATAACTTCTTTATTTAAGGAAATAAAGTTATTTTCAGCCAATGGCTTGCTTCCTTGATCTAGAGACATTATTACTGTATTGATTTTTTTATTTTTAGAAATATAGTCTAAAATAGTAATTTTTTCGTTTGTTAAAGTTCCCCAAATAGACACATTTAAAAATTTTCCACCAAAAACTTTATTAGCCTCTTTTGCTGAAGTGTTTGATAGCAATGAAGTTCCAAGTATTATAGAATCATAGTCTTCATTATCTATTAAATTTTTTACTACAAAATTCACATTATCATAACTTGTATCTTTGCACATAAAGGGCTTGTGAATTAATTTTAGTGGGTCTACATACCAAATAGTAGCAAAACAAGTAAAGCTTATAAGCAAAATTACTAAAACAAAACTAAATGTTAAAATTTTACATTTCTTTTGCATCTATTGCCTTTTGAGCCTCTACACCTACGGCAAAATCATGATAAAAATTTAAAAAATTATAGTTCATTGCAGCTTCATCATATTTTTGCCACCATTTATCAAGGTTGCTTAGATTTAACTCTCCTTCTTTTTTTGACAACATTTGCAGGATTTTTGAGTTAATTTCAGGCGAGTAATGCCCTAAATCCATATAATTTCCTACATCATATGTAAAATCTAGATAATCATAAGCATATAGTTTAATATTTGAAAGTTTTTGATTTAAAACATATCTTATCAGCTCTTTTTGTAATGCAGAATACCCATCTGCGCTAAATCGTAAAATAGAATTATAAGCCATAAAATAAGGCGGAATAACTAAAACAAACTCTGTATTTGGGTAATCTTTAGCAAATTTAAGCACATTGTTATCAAGGTCTTTTTGATATTTTTCTAAGTAATAAGTATTTAGTAAATTTTGCGGCTGATAGCCATTTAATGCCATAATTGCTGCAGCACTTAACATTTGCATAGTTGTTTGCATATCTTTATCTTTATAAGTTTTAATCCAATTTTCAAGCCCACCAAATCTTTGTTTAGTCCTATCACCCCACTCAAGCATCCAAGAACTTGGCATATCCATATTTGCATCTTCTTCGCATTTAAAACTAAATATTTTACTGATAAATTTAATATTCATGTATACTTTAAAAATATTTGAATTATCAGTGTATAAAAAATCAAAGCGATTTGCTAAAACTTTATTATCTAGTTTTACATCGACAGGCACTAAGCCACCTCTATCTAAGCTAATTATAATTTTTTTTATAGACTTTTTTTTAAGAGCGTAGTTCATTAATATCGCTCTTTGCTCCAAGCTTGAGCCCCAAATAGAGATATTTATAAACTTGCCGCCTAGCAACTCTCCAGCTTCTTTTGCGCTAGTGTTTGCTAGCATTGAAGTGCCTAAAATTATAGAGTCATAATCACCACTTTTTATAAACCACCTAGCATTATAGCGCATATCATCATATATTTGATTTTTGCACATAAATGGCTGGTGAAATAGTCTAAAAGGATCTACATACCAAACCACAGCGCAAAAAGCAAAAAAGATGACAATAAAAACTCCAAAAAAACTAAAAATTAGAATTCTAGACTTTTTTTGCATCTTCTAGCCTAAAAATTAAAGTAAATAAACTCAGAATATTTGCTTACACTCATAAAGAACACACCTAAGATAAATAGCACACAAAATGCGATAGTGTAATAAATATTCTCTTTGTTTTTGACAATTTGACTAGAAGTCTTGCCAGCAAGCGTGATAATAAACGACGCTGCTAAGAAGTATAAAAATATATGAATACCATCATGCAATGCTTCTGCGCGAAATGCTGAGCGCAAAAATTTATATTGTTCATAGTTGATGCCGTTTAATCCAAGCATACCTTTAATTACCTTTAAAGCATCATCTACGCTATTTGCCCTAAAAAACACCCAAGCAAAGTTTACAAAGTTAAAGGTAATAAACCATGCTAGAATTTTAGGAAGCTTTAAGCCTACACTTTGCCAAAGTCTGTGGATAACAAGCGCAATGCCATGCAAGGCTCCCCATATCACAAAGGTCCAGCCAGCACCATGCCAAATGCCACCTATTAAAAAGGTGATAAATAGATTTGAACAGGTAAAAAATAGATTTGAAAATCTAGAATTCCCTGCTCTTGAGCCTCCAAGTGGGATATATACATAATCACGCAAAAATCGTCCTAGCGTAATATGCCATCTGCGCCAAAAGTCTTGAATATCAAGGCTTTTATAAGGGCTATTAAAGTTTATAGGCAGTTTTATATTAAAAAGTAGCGCAGCACCTATTGCCATATCACAATATCCACTAAAATCAAAATAAAGCTGAAAGGTATAAGCAAGGCTTGTAGTCCAGCCAGTAATAAGCTCTAAGCTAGGCATATTATCAAAGCCGTGTTTTACCCAAATAGCAAAGGTATCAGCAATAACTACTTTTTTAAATAATCCAATGCTAAAAATAAAAAGCCCCATTAAAATATTTGCGTAGTTTATAAGGCGATTTTTTAGTCTTGCAAACTGAGGCATCATCTCAGCGTGGTGGACGATAGGACCTGCTATAAGCTGAGGAAAAAAGCTAACAAATAAAGCGTAGGTTAAAAAATCATATTCTTTGGTCTCTCTGCGGTAGCTATCTACAAGATAGGCAATTTGCTGGAAGGTAAAAAAGCTAATAGCAAGCGGTAGGGCAAGCTTTAAAAGCTCTATTTGCGTGCCAAAAACAAAATTAAAGTTTTCTAGGAAAAAATCAGTATATTTAAAATATCCAAGCAAGGCTACATTAAAAATAATTCCAAAAATAAGCACAGCTTTGCGGCTGCCTTGAAGCTTAGCAGCTTTGGTGCTAAGCTGTTTGCCAAGAGCGAAGTTTATTAGCATAGAACTTAGAATTAGTGGCAAATACAATACATTCCACCACGAGTAAAAAAACAAAGATGCAAAAACCAAAAAAGCCTTAGCTAGTTCAGTCATACGCTTTTTGTTTAGAAAAAAATACACAAAAAAAGTAAGTGGCAAAAAGGCAAAAATAAAAATATAAGAGTTAAATAGCAAAACTTGTCCTTAAAAAAATACTAAAAGTGGGCAATTATAGCAAAAAAATTACTTTTTTACTATGAATTTACCTTAAAATTAAAATATTTTCTCTCCGTCTATAAATAAAGATTTTGCCTCTTTTGTGTGTAAAATCAAATCCAAAGCTAGGCGGGATGTTTTACTCCCAGCTGGCAGGGAAAAGCAAGCAATATCAGCATTTTTGCCCACTTTTATCTCTCCACTATCAAAGCCTAGTGCCTTAGCAGCGTTTTTTGTAGCCATTAAAAGCAAAGTGCGAGCAAGAGTGTCTAAATCATTATCTTTGTGAATCATAATGCCAGCTCTCATCTCATCCCAAATGCTAAGGCTAAGATTTGAGCTAAGTCCATCTGTGCCAAGAGCGATATTTGCGTATTTTGCGGCTGTTTTGATATCCAAAGTCCCAGAGCTTAAAAAGCGGTTTGAGCGAGGGCAATGAGCGATATGCCTTAGATTTTTAAATTCACTTTTAGCATGAACGCAGTGAATAAAAAGCGTTTTGTCGCTATCAAACATGCTAATAAACTCAGCAAGGCTATAAAATGGCTTTATAGCTGGATTTATGAGGCTTAAGCTCTCTTTAAGCTCATTTTGCTTGCCGGCTAAATACTCAATTTCATCCTTACTCTCAGCCAAATGCGCTGAGAGTAGCAAATTCTCTTTTTTGGCGAATTCTAGGGCTTTTTTGGCTAGCTTTGGGTGCGTAGAGTAGGGCGAGTGGATAGCAAGTGCTGGGCAAAAACGCTCGTTTTTTAGCGTAGATGCGCTTTTAAAACGCTCTAAAAATGCGCTCCAAGCCTGTTCTAAAAAAGCCTCATTTGTACCAAGAATTTCACAATAAAAGCGTGAGCGAAGCGGACTTTTAGCTAATATCTTAGCCTCAAGCCCAAAGCTAGAATACTCGCCTATACCGCAAACTCCGCTTTTTAAAAGCTTTTTTATCTCTTTGTTTAGGATTTTTTGGTTTAGGGCTTTGCTTATGCCGCCACGATTTTCAAACACGCTTTTAAGCCAGTTTGAAAAGCCACGAAAGTCTAAATGCGCTTTGTTTGCGCTGTATTCTAAATGCGTGTGAGCATTAAAAAGAGCAGGTATAGCAATAGGCGCAGAAAAAACCTGCGCAGAATCTAGAATTCCTAGGCTTTTTAGCTCATCATTTGGCAAGATTTTTTCAATTTTTTTATCAAAGATAATTGCGTGATTTTCAAGCACTTTAAAGCTCTCATCACAGCACAAAATATACTTACATTTTAAAATTTTCACAAAAAAGCCTTAAAAATTTTTGCTAATTATAGTAAAAAAAGAGATAAAATTCGCTAAAATATGCACTTTATTTAAAGGAGCAAAAATGAAAATTCGTGTAATTCAAGGCCCAAATATTAACCTTTTAGGCCTAAGAGATCCGGCGATGTATGGTGTGATGACAATGGAGCAAATCCATGAAAATATGAAGCTTGTTTGCGACCAAGCTGGCATTGAAATAGAGTTTTTTCAAAGCAATTATGAAGGTGAAATCGTAGATAAAATCCAAGAGTGTGTTGAGGGCGTTGATGGTATTATCATAAATCCTGCTGCTTATACTCATACTTCTATTGCTATTGCTGATGCGCTTGCAGCTGTGCATTTGCCGACAGTTGAGGTGCATATTAGCAATATCCACGCAAGAGAGGATTATAGAGCAAAGAGCATGACAGCAGCAGCTGCAACTGGCGTGATAGCTGGCTTTGGTCCTATGGGATATCATATCGCGCTACTTTCTATGATACAAGTTTTTGAACAAATCAAAGCCGCACGCGCTGCTGCCGAGAAAAAATAGGATAAAAATGAGTTTTATCTTAAAAGATGAAAATGCTGTATTCTACGAGTGCGGATACAGCTGTGATAATGAAATATTCATCTCTCATGCTGAAAAAAACTTTTTTATCACAGATGCAAGGTATGGCATAGAAGCAAATGAAATCATAAAAAACGCTGAGATTATCATCTCAAATGATATAAACCAAAGCGCAAAAGAGTTAATCAAAAAGCTTGGAATTTCACGCTTAGAGCTAAATCCGCATGATTTTAGCTTAGCTGATTTTAAAAGTCTCTCTAATGAGCTTGGTGATATATTTGATTTTAAGCCAAACTTCTCGCAAATTAAGCGTATGATAAAAAGCAAGGATGAAATTGAGATTTTAAAAACAGCTGCTAAGCACGGTGCTGATGGCTTTAAGAGAGTTTGTGAGTTTGTAAAATCTAGCCTAGATAAAGGCGTGAGCGAATGCGAGCTAAACTACGAAGTGGCAAATATTTTAAAAAATAAAGGCGAGTTTGGACTTAGCTTTGAGCCTATAACTGCTCTAAATGCAAACGCTGCTAAGGCTCATGCGCTGCCAACTAAAAATACCTTAAAAAATGGAGATTTGCTACTTTTTGATGCTGGGATCAAATATCGCAGATACTGCTCAGATCGCACTAGAACCTTTGAAGTAGGGACAGTCTCGCAAGTTAGCAAAGAACAAAACTTTAAAAATTCTAAGCGTGATGAGATCTATCACATAGTTTTAGAAGCGCAGCAAATGGCAATAAAAGCGGTGCGAGCAGGTGTGAGAGCCTGCGATATTGACAAGGCTGCAAGGGATGTTATCACAAAAGCTGGATATGCAGAGGCGTTTTTTCACAGCACTGGGCATGGCGTGGGGCTTGATATACACGAGCTTCCTAGAATTAGCCCAAAAAGCGAAGAGATTATAAAGCCTGGCATGGTATTTAGCATTGAGCCTGGGATTTATTTACAAGGTGAGTTTGGCGTAAGAATAGAAGATGTAGTAGTCGCCACTGAAAATGGCTGTGAGATACTTTGATTTTAGGGAATTCTAGATTTAAACTTAGCTAGGAATTCTAGAATTCTCTAGATTTTAGGGAATTCTAGATTAAGGCTTAACTAGGAATTCTAGAATTCCTTTGATAAGCTGGATGGTTCTTAAAAAATGTATTGTAGTGGATTTAAAAAAATAATAAAATCAGCATTTTTTCCACGAAAATTTGCTAGGAATTCTAAAAAACTAAGAAAAATTCGCTACACTTACATTTTAGGAATCGGTGGCAATATAGCTAATGAAAAAGAAGTAAAATCTCGCTTTGAAAGACTGATTGTAAAACTAGCCAAAGACAGGCGTTTTAAGCTAGTAAAAAGCTCGCCGATTATCAAAAACAAAGCCTTTGGCTATGAAAATCAAGCTGATTTTCTAAATGCTGTGCTTGAGATAAAAAGTTCGCTTTATGCCACAGAGACGCTAAAAATAATGCTAAATTATGAAAAAATTTTTGGCAGAAAAAGAAGCTTTAAAAACGCACCTAGAACGCTAGATATAGATATAATCGATTTTAGCGCAAAAATCCGTCAAAGCGAGCGTCTAAGGCTGCCACATCCAAAAGCCTGCCAGAGACTAAGCGTGATTTTGCCACTAGCTATGATGTAGGAGAAGATATGATAAAAAGATATTCATTTACAGGCTCATCCACAGCAGATGCGCTCTTAAAAGCAAAAGCCGAACTAGGCGATGATTTTGCCATTGAAGTAACAAAGCAAATCAGAGCCAAGACCTTAAATCAAGATCCTTTGTTTGAAGTGGTAGTTTGCGTAGAAGAAGAGCAAAACCCGCTTAGCGAGCTAAATAAAATAGAACAAGTAAATGATATCAAACGCCAAATAGAGGCCTACACAAATCTAGGCAAAAACCGCCAAACCAGCCAAAGCACTCCAAAAGCTACTCCAAAAGAGCAGTGGCAAGATGAAGATGTAAGCATGAGTATCTCGCGCGTGGCAAATGAGATAAAAAATCTAGCTAGCGCAAATGATAGCGAGCCAAGCCCGCTTAATATCCAGCCTGATTACAGCGCAAAAATGCGTGATATGGAAAAAAAGCTTGATAAGCTAAATGACAAGCTCTCACTAATAGCAGATGCTGTCTGGGAGGATAAAAAAGAAGCCAGAGGCGAGATAGTAATACCACCTGAGTTTGCTACAATCTACAAAAAAGCAGCTAGTTCTGGTATGAAAAGCGAGCATTTAAAGGCTATTATGGAAGCTACCATTGCTAATATGCCTAGTTCTATGAAAAATAATCCTAGTGCTATTGAGAGATATTTTTATTTTTTACTAGAAAAAATGCTGCCTAGCAAAAAAATCATGCTAAGCCAAAAAAAGCAAAAAATCATTATGTTAATAGGCCCGACAGGTGTCGGTAAGACTACTACTTTAAGCAAACTTGCTTATAAATACGCTTATGATGGAGAAATTCAGTATAAAACCGGCGTAATCACGCTAGATAGCTACCGCATAGGTGCGGTTGAACAGCTAGCACAATATGCGCAGGTGATGAAAATGCGCATGGTAGAAGCAATTAACATTGAAGAGTTTAAAAGTGCGATTAAGGCTTTTAGTGGCTATGATGTGATTTTGGTTGATACCCTTGGTTCTAGTCAGTATGATACAGAAAAACTCACTTTGTTAAATGAGTTTATTTCTAGCGTGGATGCTGATATAGAGGTAAATCTAGTGCTAAGTGCGAATACAAAAATAGAAGATTTGCTAGAAATTTATGATAATTTTTCTTTTACAAATATCAGCTCACTAATTATTACAAAGCTTGATGAAACTAGAATTTTTGGCAATATTTTCTCGCTAGTGTATGAAACTGGCGTGCCTGTTAGCTATTTTTGTTTAGGACAAAATGTGCCTGATGATATTATGGAGGCTAATAGCAATTTTTTGGTAAAATGTGTATTGGAGGGATTTGATGGATCAAGCAAGTAAATTAAGAGATTTGATGAGTAAAACAACTAAGCCACACAAAGGCACTCACACAGTAGCAGTAACAAGCGGTAAAGGCGGCGTGGGCAAAAGCACGCTTAGCGCAAACCTAGCAAATATCCTAGCCCTAAATGGATATAAAGTAGCGCTATTTGATGCTGATATAGGGCTAGCAAATCTAGATGTGATACTAAATGTCCGTGCTGAGCAAAACCTGCTAAATGTGATGCGTGGCGAGTGCGAGTTTAGCGATATAGTAATAAATGTAAAAGAAAATTTATTTTTAGTGCCAGGCGAGAGTGGGGCTGATATTTTTAAGTTTAATGATAAGTTTTTGTTTGATAAGTTTATGAACGATGCTAGCGTGCTTGAGGGCATTGATTATCTCATCATTGACACTGGTGCTGGGATTGGACCTGCTACGCAGACTTTTTTAGATGCTAGCGATGAGGTTATACTAGTAACAACCCCAGACCCTGCTGCGATAACTGATGCTTATGCTGTCATAAAAGCAAGTTGCGCGCATAGAAAAAGAGTTTTTATGCTACCAAATAATGTAAAAAGCGCACAAGAAGCAGAACGAATTTTTAGCACCATTGCTGGCGTTGTGCGCAGAAATGTAGGCGATGTAGGGCTTGAGATGCTAGGTTACGTGCCAAATGATAAGGTAGTAATGCGCTCAATCAAATCACGAACGCTTTTTAGCGATGATGCACCAAATACCGAGCCTAGCGTGTGTTTAAAGGATGCTGCTAGCAAGCTGCTTTACGCAGTGGAACAAAAAATGCTTGATACTTCAAAAGAAAAAAGTTTTGCCGGATTTTTCAAGCGTTTGGCTGAGAAATTCTAAAAGTAATCCAGAATTCCTAGAATTCCTAGAATTCCTAGAATTCTAGATTACTTTTAGCCTAGGAATTCTAGAATTCTAGATTGCTTTTAGCCTAGAATTCCTAGAATTCTAGATTACTTTTAGCCTAGAATTCCTAGAATTCTAGATTACTTTTAGCCTAGGAATTCTAGAATTCCTAAATAGCTTGAAATCTAGGCAGTTTAAGGGAAAATCGCAATGCGAGCGGATAACTTTGTTGGTTTTTTAACAGCGCTTGGATTTTTTATAGGCGTGATTTTTTGTATTATGGCTGAGTATGAGCCCTTAGAGCTTGTGGCTTATACCTGCGTGATAGCACTAATATTTTTCTTAGGCTCTCACATAGCTATTATGAACTATATAGATGCAAGCTCGGAAAGCAAAATATATTTTGATAAAGAAAAATATGAAGAAATAAATGAGTTTTTGATTGAAGAACTTTTTGCTAGAGAGCGTCGCATGGATGCTATGATGCAAGTAAAACGAGATAAATTATTATCTAAAAAATCTAGCAAGAAAAAATCTAAAAAGAAAGTAGATGAACAATCAACGCAAAAAGCAGCTTGATGCTTATCAAAATGGACTTCTTAGCGAGCAAAACGAGCTTGTAGTAGCCTATATGCCAGCACTTCGTGCTATGGCTGCACGCTTAAAATCTCGCTTGCCAGCTTGCGTGGAGTTTAATGACTTAGTGGGGGCTGGGGTTTGTGCGATGGTAAGTCTTTCTCGTGCGTATGATAAAGAAAAAAATGATAATTTCTGGGGCTATGCTAGAATGCGCGTTTATGGTGCTATGCTAGACTTTTTGCGCTCGCTTGATCCTATGAGTAGAGGTGATAGAAAACTAATAAAGCAAATAAATGAGCTTAGTGCGCAGTATTTTAACGAGCATGAGAGCGAACCAAGCGATGAATGGCTGGCTAAAAAAATCGGCGTAAGCACAGCGCAAATCAGCGATGCTAAAAATATGAGCGAGATTGCTATGCTCTTGCCACTTGATGAGCAATATGACTTGCTAGCAAGCCCTGAGGGCACTTTTGAAAAAGTAGAAAAAGATGATTTAATCTCTCATATTATGGAGATTTTAAGGGGCTTTTCGCTAAAAGACCAGCAAGTAATACAGCTTTATTATTTTGATGAGCTAAACTTAGCTGAAATTAGTGAGCTTTTAGGAATTTCACAATCTCGTGTATGTCAAATACACAAAAAAATGATAATAAAACTTAGAGAAAGGTTGGGCTTTTAATGGCTGATATTCTTAGTCAAGAAGAAATAGACGCTCTTTTGCAAGCTGTTGATGATGACGAAGACGGCGCAGAATTAGTAGCATCAGAGGCTCACAAAAAGCCAAAGTTACCAGAAGACCGCCAGGTTATTATTTATGACTTTAAGCGTCCAAACAGGGTAAGTAAAGAGCAATTACGCGCTATAAAAGGCATCCATGATAAACTAGCCCGCAACCTTGCTAGCCAAATCTCATCAATTATGCGCTCAATTGTTGAAATCAGGCTTCACTCAGTTGATCAAATGACTTATGGTGAGTTTTTGATGAGTTTGCCAAGTCCTACGAGCTTTAATGTTTTTTCTATCAAGCCTCTTGATGGCTCTTGTGTTTTGGAGATAAATCCTAGTATCGCCTTTCCTATGATAGACCGCTTGCTTGGCGGTAAAGGAGATGGCGGCTTTGATAGTAGCAGGGAGCTAACAGATATTGAAGTAAACTTGCTTGATGCGATTTTGCGTATAGTTATGCAGCGCCTAAAAGAAAGCTGGCAGATGATAACTGATATGTATCCAAATGTCGAGGCAAAAGAATCAAGTCCAAATGTTGTTCAAGTTGTTAGCCAAAATGAGATTATTATCATGGCTGTTATGGAGATTATCATAGGTGGAAATAGTGGTATGATAAATTTTTGCTACCCTGTAATCTATCTTGAGCCTATTCTTTCGCGCCTTGCTAACCGTGATGTTATGCTAGGTGAAACGAGTGCGAAAAAATCTCGTAATAAAGAGCTAAAAACGCTAGTAGGGCGTGCTGAGGTGCTATATGAAGCGATTTTGGGTAAAACCAATATCAGCGTTCTTGAGTTTTTGGAGCTAAAACCAGGCGATATTTTAAAGCTTGATAGAAGTGCTGATGATATGGCTATTGTTAGCATAGATAAAAAAGATGTATTTATGGCTGATATGGGCTTGCATCGCTTTCGTAAAAGCATACAGCTTAAAGAGCTTATCAAAACAGATAAAGATGAAATTAAAAGTATCCTAGAACAATACGAAGAAGACCGCAAGGCAAAAATTCAGTCTTATGATGATAGCGTAAATGACGATGATGGAGATGAATACGATGATGATGAATAATCTTTTAGGCATTTTTAGTGCTGAGTTTGCTAGCACTGCTGAGGGGCTTACTGGGCAAGGCGCTGCTGTTGGCGAGCCAAAGGAGTTTGAAGCAAATGCGCAAAGTGGCATAAATCCACCTGTAATCACTGCTAGCGTTAGCTCTGGTGGTGGTAAGCTACTTTTTATGGCTACTCCACTTCTCATGACAGCGATAAATGATATCATGCTAGGCGAAGAAAAGCCTACAATGAACGAAAATATCGGCGATGATGAGCTTGATGCTAGTAAAGAGATTTTTTCAAACTGGTTTGGTGCGGTCTCTACCGCACTTGGAGCCCAAAGTGAGCTGCCAAAACTAAGCTTTGATATAGACAAAACCAGCTATGTAGCAGGCAACGAACCGCTTAATTTAGATGGATTTAGCAAGATTTTTGTCTTTGGCGTAAGCTATAGCGGACAGAGCGAACAACTAGCAATCGCTGCTGATAAGACCTTTTGCGAGTTAATAGACCCGCCGGCTGCCCCAGCCCCAGAAGCTACTAGCCAAGGCTCTGTTTTTGATGGAGATATTAAAAATATCAGGCTTATTATGGATGTGCGTCTGCCACTGCGTGTGCGAATAGGCTCAAAGAAAATGCTACTAAAAGATGTGCTAAGCATGGATATAGGCTCTGTTATAGAGCTAAACCAGCTAGCAAACGACCCGCTTGAAGTGCTAATCGGCGATAAACCAATAGCCCTTGGCGAGGTTGTCATCATCGATGGAAACTTTGGCGTGCAAATCACAGAAATCGGTTCTAAAAAAGAACGCTTAGAGCAGTTAAAATAATAAAAAATCTAGAATTCCCTAGAATAGGAATTCTAGATTTTGCTTTGGAATTCTAGATTTTAAACTAGAATTCCTGGGAATTCTAGAATTCCAAAGTCTTAAATTCCTAGGAATTCTAGATTTAGCACTTCTTAGTATTTGTAGAAATACTCTTGAAGTTTAGCTTTGTCGTTTGTTTTGGTAAGACCTAGCATTAAAAGCACTCTTGCTTTTGCTGGGCTTAGGTTGTCAGTTGCGATCGAGCCAAACTTATCATCATCAGTCTCACCACCCCTTGTAGTCTCGCCTGAGCCCACACGAGATGAGCGAGCTACGATTACGCCATTTGCGATAGCTTTGCCAAAGGCTTCTTCTGCTGTTGGATAAAGGCTACCGTTGCCCACACCAGCGTTGATGATTCCTTTTGCTCCAGAGCTTATAGCAGCATCAAGCATAGCACGATCTACATTAGCGTATCCCATTACAACTTCAACCTTTGGTAGCTCGCTTAGCTTGCTTACATCAAACTCACTAGCTTTTGTGTGAGCTCTTGTAGGGTTTAGGTAGTATTTTACATTACCATAAAATACTGAGCCGATTTTGCCAGTATTTGGGCTTTTAAAAGTTGCTACGCCAGTTGTATTTGTTTTTTGAACCTCTCTTGCAGCGTGGATTTCTTCGTTCATTGCTACAAGCACGCCTTTGCCCTTGCTCTCTTTATTTATGGCTACATTTACAGCGTTGTATAGATTTAGTGGGCCATCAGCACTCATTGAAGTAGAGCTTCTCATCGCACCTACTAAAACTACTGGTTTGTCGCTTTTTACTGTTAGGTTTAGGAAATACGCAGTCTCTTCCATAGTATCAGTGCCGTGAGTGATGACGATACCTGCTACATCTTTTTGTTTTAGTAGCTCATTTACACGCTTGGCTAGTTTTAGCCAGATTTCGTTGTTCATAGCTTGTGAGCCGATGTTTGCTACTTGTTCGCCTTTTACTACTGCGATGTCGTTTATTTGAGGCACAGCTTTTAGCAGAGCATCTACTGTAACAGCGCCTGATGTATAGGCAGTATCAGTAGCACCACCTGCTGCGCTACCTGCTATCGTACCACCTGTTGCTAGGACATAAACTAGTGGTTTGCCAAAGGCAAAGCTTGCTAGCAAGGCTGCTAGCACTAGGACTTTTTTCATTGTTACTCCTTTGAATTAAGATGTAGGAGTATTATAACAAAAGTAAAGTTAATGTTTTATTAGGGAATTCTAGGGAATTCTAGAGCTTAAAAAGCCTCTATGAGTGAGTTTGAGGCGATTTGTTCTACTAGTTTTTCATCACTGCCAAAAATGCTAAGTGCGATTTCATGTTCGCAGATAATGATATTTGGCAAAGGCGAGCTTGCGTCTGCTGGGGTGATTTGTAGTTTTAATCTAGCGGTTTTTATAGGAATTCTAGTTTCTATTTTTTCACCACCTAGCCCGCTTACTTTTAGTCCCCTTGGCTCATCGCCAGCTAGGTCTACTAGTGTCTTTGCTGCCTCGTAACAGCCAATTTCTATGCGCAGCACCTGAGCCCTTGCCCAGCTGTTTTTACACCTTATTAGAATATCGCCAAGGCTGTCTTTTAGCACGCAGCCACTAGGGATAAAAACCTTTGCTCTTTTATAATCAGCACCGCCAGCGCCAAAAGAGCGTAGCTGCTCTGAATAAACAGAGCTAAAAAGCAGGCAAAATAAAGCTAAAATCTTAACCATTTTTCATATTTATCGCGCGTTGGAGCATTTGATCGCTTGTGCTTATGCTTTTTGCGCTTGCTTCGTAGGCTCTTTGTTGGACGATTAGCATAGTCATTTCTCTTTCTAAACTTACATTTGAGTTTTCTAGCATGTAGCTTTTTATCACAGAGCCATTGTATGGTGTGCCATCTTCTTTTGCATACATAAAGGCCTCGCCACTATTGTCTGTAGGGCTAAAATACACGCCACCCTCGCTAAAAAGTCCTTGGTCGTTTTGAAAATGAAAGAGCGGCACTCTAGCAACAGCTGCTTGCATGCCATTGTCAAACACTGCTAAAATCGTGCCATCTTCGCTAGTAGCATAGGCTTTAAAAAGCCCATCTGCGTGGCCGTCTTTTTGCTGGCTATCTATGCCGCTAGCCCTTTGGCTCATTACTATACCATCAAAGCCGCTATTTGGTACATCTGGGTTGTATAGTGAGCCAAAGTCTATATTTACTGGTGAGCCCTCATTGCTAAGTGGGCCAAGCGTGTTGCCTGTTAGGGCACCAAAACCATTAAAGCTTAGCACGCCAGAAGCCTGGCTTAAGACATTGCCATCAGGGTCTGTGATGGTTGCGTCCATCAGCCAGTTTGCTCCATCAGCCGGATTTGGTAGCTCGCGCTCTAAGTTTATAGTAAGCGTGTTCTCAAAGCCACTAGCGCCATGAAGTCCTGCTACAAACTTTGCTGTGCTAGGCTGTGCTACTAGACCTTGCGTGGTAGCTGAGGCTTGAAGGCTCTCATATCCGCCGCCCTCATCAGCTAGTGTGCTTACATCAAAGTCATTTAGCTCATAGCTTCCATCATCTTGTATTCTAGCCTGAGTTTTTAGCATATTGCCAGCTTCGTTAGCAAAGGTGATATTTACTAATGTGCCTGTGTTATACTTTTCTAGCTGCGGGGTATCTGTTAGCGTGCCTTTTAGGTTGGCTTTGCCATCTTCGCTTATGCTTAGTTCGGCATTTATCATATTTAGCTCTATATCTTGTTGGATATATTCTTGCTTTGTTGTTAGATTGCCACGAAATTTCACGCTAGTTGTAGGCTCTGGTGGTATGTAGAGATTAGTAGGCAAAGTGATTTTGTTTATTGTTTGGCTAAATTCTAGATTTGAGGTTGGCTCTAAGGTAAGGGCCTGTGTATCCTGGCTACCTAGTTTTTTTAGAGCAGCTGCTGAGTAGCTAGCCTCATTTAAAGCAGCTGTCGTACCCATAAGATAAAAGCCTGAGGTATTTATCATATCACGATTCACATCTAGCAAAAACTCCCCAGCTCTTGTGTAGTAAGTGCTCCCGCCTTTTTGAACTGCAAAGTAGCCATCGCCCCCGATAGCATAATCAAATGCATTGTCTGTGTTTTGAAAACTACCTTGCTTCATATCAAGCGCAGTTGTTGCCATAGTAGTGCCAAGTCCTAGTGACGAGGCTACTGGGTTTTGGCTCATAGCAGCTGCTGTTTGATAAAACAGATCTTTAAACTCAGCTTGAGAGTTTTTAAAGCCTACTGTGTTTGCATTTGCTATATTATTGCCTGTTACATCGATGCCTATGCTATTGGTTTTTATGCCTGAGACACCGTTATAAAGTGCTGTCATCATGGGCTTTATCCTTAAATAATTTTTCTTAGGAATTCTAGAATTCCTTGCTTTTTTGTCCTTAAATACTCAAGGAATTCTAGAATTCCCTATAATTTTAGCAAGGAATTCTAGAATTCCTTGCTAAAAATTAAGCTAGATTTTCTAGCTATTTGAGCTAGGCAAGGCGCTAAACTCAGAAATTCTATTTGCTTTTATGTAATTGCCAGCTACCTTAAACTCAGCTTCGCCGTTTTGGAAACGCACACTCTCAACCAAGTAGTTTGTGTTTTGCATATCCATTTGGCGTCCGTCTTTGGTGGTGTATTTGACCGCGTAGGTATAAGTGCCATTATCTACTTGGTTTTTATTGTTGTTTAGTAGATCCCACTCGATAGTAGCCGTACCCTTTGTCATCGCACCAAGCTCGATGTTGCGAACCACTGTGCCAGCATTGTTTTTGACCTCTATTGTAGCACCTGAAATATCTTCTGGGAAGTTTACAGGAAGACCAAGAGATTTTGTAGCATCATCTTTAGTAACTGAACTAGAGATTGTCGCATAACTACCAAGAGCGTTCATCGCACTCATAGAAAACGCACTTTCCATTTGGCTAGCTAACTTTTGCATGACATCATTTGTTTTTTGCTGCATGCTTAGTTGAGAGAGCATAGAGGTTTGTTCTAGCATTTTTTGGCTATCCATAGGCTCTGTTGGGTCTTGATACTGAAGCTCAGTAAGAAGCAGTGCCAAAAAGTCTTCTTGTTTTAGCTCAGCATTTGGATTTGTTGGAGTTGAGCCACGAACCGCCCTAGCATTTGTGCTTGCAAGAGCATTATTTAACGCTGAGGTTGTGTTTGTGGTATCCATGTAGTCTGCCATTTGCTATCCTTTCTATAGATTTTAGGTTTTGGCACTGATTTATAAGCAAAAATTATTCCAAAATTTATATTAAAATAAATTATATGGAATTCTAGTATTTGTTTACAATTTTTCTTGTATAATTGCGCTTTGGATTAAAATTTTAAGGACAAAAATGAAAAAATCAGTAATTCTAGCAAGCGCTTTGCTAGCAAGCACGGCTTTTGGCGAGCTTAGTGATGAGCAGATTTTATCTATGTTTGATTTACCAAAAGGTGTTGAAGCTAAGATAGATGAAAGAAGCCAGCTTGAAGGCGTGGGCCTTGAGCAAATCATAATCGCTATAAAAGGCAAAACTGACGAGATGAGACAGGTGTTTTTCACTGATGGCAAGTATCTTTTCCCAGATGTAATAGATGTAGAAAAGAAAATTTCTTACGCAGGTGATTTTCAAAAAGCAGAACAAGAAAAACGCCAGTTTGCAGGATATAAAAAGCTAGGGGCTTTGCTAAAAACCTACCCACAAGAAAAAATCATGGAATTAGGCGATAGCAAAAAAGAGCTTATGTATGTTTTTACTGACCCGCTTTGCCCTTATTGCCAAGAAGAGTTAAAAAATATTGAAACTACGCTAAAAGAATATAGATTAAAGCTAGTTTTCACTCCACTTACTAGTCATGGCGAGGATGCTGTGGCACGCTCTCTTGCTATACAAGAGCAGATGAAATCAGCCAAAACTGACGCAGAAAAAATTGCTTTACTTCGCAAGTATTATGACAAAGCAAATGCTGCCCCAGAGTATAAAGCCGAAAAGATAAAAAAAGAGCAAGAAATCGTTCATAGCATCTTTGCTACAGGGGCGATTCGTGGCGTTCCAGCTTTTATAGAAGCTAGTAATTTAGAAATAAAATAAAACCAAAAGGAGTAAAAATGAAAAAATCACTAGTTGTGGCAGCACTAATTTTTGGTGCTAGTTCACTTTTTGCGCTTAGCATTGATGAAGCGAGTGTAAAACCAGTAGTTACAGGCTACAAAACAAACCAAAAAATCGCTGTTCCTATGACTTTTAAAGAAGCAAAGTTTAGCTTCAAAACCACTAATGGCAGCGCAAAAGAGGTGCTCGAAGGTGCAACTGCTCTAATCGATCTAAACAAAGTAGATACAAACAAAAACCCACTTCGCGATAAAAATATGCGTGATAAGTTTTTTGCTAAACTAAATAGCAAAGAAGCAAAAGCCCTAATCAACGCTGTAGAGGGCGATGATAAAGCTGGCAAGCTAAAAACTACAATTACTTTTAATGGCATCCAAAGAGATGTAGAAATGGGCTATGTAGTAGAAAACGGCAAATTAGTAGCAAAGACTAGCATAGATATAAAAGACTATAAGGCCACAGCCGCTTTTGATGCGTTTAGAACTGATACTACTATTAAAGGACTTCATGGTAATAACACTTGGAGCGAAGTAGAAATCGGCTTTGAGGTAAATGTAAAATAAGCTTTAAAAGCTTAAAATTTCTTTTAGGAATTCTAGAATTCTAGAATTCCTAGTGTAAAATTATCCTAAGAATTCTAGAATTCCTTATAAAATACAAAATATTTTTTAAAAATTATCATAAAAATTTAAATTTTTAAGCTAAAATCGCAAGAAAAATTGCGAGGTTTTAATATGAAAAAATATCTAGTAATATCAGCTATTTTTGCCGTTTTTAGCTCGTCTTTCATAGGCTGCAGCGATGAAAAACAAGCGCAGCAAATGCCACCTTTACCAGTGACTGCTATGAAGGTAAAAATGGGCGATCAACCACTTCTTTTAAGCTTTAATGGACAAACTTTCAGCGACCTTGATGTAATGCTAAAAGCCAAGGTTTCAGGCTCTATTACAGAACAGCTTTTTACCCCAGGCGCGCAGGTAAAAGCAGGCGAACAGCTTCTAAAAATAGATGAGGCTCGCTACAAGGCTCTTTATGATAGCGCACAAGGCGCTTATCAAGCAGCAGTTGCGAGTGAACAAAACGCAGGCAAAGAGTTTAAAAGAGTAAAAGTGCTAAAAGAAAAAAACGCAGTTAGCCAAAAAGACTATGATAACGCACTAGCAGCCTACACAGCTGCAACTGCAAATACAAAAACAGCCCTAGGCAACGCAAAAAGTGCTAAGATTGACTGGCAAGACTCAATGCTATTAGCTCCATTTGATGGTGTAGTAGGTGATAACCGCCAAAATGTAGGTAGCTTTGCTGAGCGTGGTAGTGAGCTTGTGCGAATTAGCAAGCTTGATCCTATTTATGTAAGATTTGGTATGAGTGATGTAAGAAAGCTAGAAATGGATAATAGCGTAGCAGATGGCTCGTGGAAAAGGCTAAATCCAACTGTAAGCATGGTAATAGATGATAAAAAATACACTGGCAAGCTAATTTTTATTGATAGCGTAGTAAACTCAGGTACTGCAAGCGTGGAGGCAAAGGCTGTTTTTGAAAATAAAGACCACGCTATAAAACCAGGAATTTACACTAAAATTGAAGTAGATGGTTTTTTCCAAAAAAATGCCTTTAAAATCCCGCAAAAAATAGTAAGCCAAGATCCAAAAGGCTCTTATGTTTATACTATAAAAGATGGAAAAATAGAAAAAAAATATATCAAAATTGCTAGCAATGTTGGATTTGATTACATAGTAAGTTCAGGCATAAATGATGGCGATATTTTAGCTATGGATAACTTCAAAAAAATAGGCCCAGGCTCAGCTGTGCAAATCATAAACGACCCAAATAATCCTACTGCTATGCCGGCTAAGGCTGAAAATAACGCTACAAAATAGAGGTTTATTATGTTTTCAAAGTTTTTTATTGAACGCCCTGTTTTTGCCAGCGTTATTTCCATTATTATTGTAATTGCAGGTTTAGCAGGACTTTATAATGCTTCTATTGAAGAATATCCAAGGCTTACTCCGCCACAAATCGTTGTAAGTGCTACTTATAGCGGAGCTGACGCTGCTACTATCGCCCAGACTGTCGCTGCCCCTCTTGAAGATGCTATAAATGGCGTTGAAGATATGATATATATGCAAAGCACTAGCTCATCAACTGGTACTATGAATATAAATGTATATTTTAAAACCGGCACCGACCCACAAACTGCTAAGGTAAATGTAAATAACCGCATTACCTCAGCTGTAAACTTACTACCAGAAGAAGTTCGCAGACTTGGAGTAACTGTAAATGAGAGATCAAGCACTATTTTAGGTGTTTTTGCATTTACTGATGATAGCGAGAATATGGACATCACAGAACTAGCAAACTATGTTAAAATAAATATAGTTGATGATCTTTCTCGTGTGCCTGGCGTGGGTAGTGCTGAAGCTATTGGAAATAGAGATTATTCTATGCGTGTTTGGCTAAAACCTGAGCTAATGCATGAGCATAATATCACCTCTGCTGAAATAGCAGCTGCTATTAGCGAACAAAACAGCCAATACGCTGTAGGAAAAATCGGTGAAGGGCCTATCAATCCAAATACAGCCTTTGTATATGCCGTGCAAGCTGAGGGCAGGTTTACCACAGCCGAGCAGTTTGAAAATATAATTTTAAAAGCAGAGAAAAACGGACAAATTTTGCGTCTAAAAGATGTAGCCACAGTAGAGCTTGGCGCAAGACAGCAGTTTACTATAGCTAAGTATAACGGCAAGCCTATGCAGCCAGTTTTCATTACTATGCAAAGTGGCGCAAATGCTATTGAAGTAATGGATCAAGTAGTAAATAGACTAGAAAAGCTAAAAGACAGCTGGCCTGAGGGACTAAAATATACACTAGCTTATGATACGACTGAGTTCGTGCGTATATCTATAAAAGAAGTTGTTAAAACCTTCATTGAAGCTATGGTTTTGGTTGTGTTAGTTATTTATATGTTCTTAGGAAATGTTAGAGCGACGATTATTCCACTACTTGCTGTGCCAGTATCTTTGTGTGGAGCCTTTATTGGTATTTATGTGCTAGGATTTTCAATAAATCTTATTACTCTTTTTGCCCTAGTGCTTGCTATTGGTATAGTTGTGGATGATGCGATTATTGTTATAGAAAATGTCGAGCGTATACTGCACGAAAACCCAAATATCAGTGTAAAAGACGCTACAATTGAGGCAATGCGTGAGATTACCTCGCCTGTTATTTCTATCGTGCTAGTTTTGGGTGCTGTGTTTATCCCAGTGAGCTTTATTGAGGGCTTTGTAGGACTTATCCAAAAGCAGTTTGCCCTTACTTTGGTTACCAGCGTGGCTTTTTCAGGTTTTGTGGCACTTACTCTTACACCAGCACTTTGCGCGCTTATCTTGCGCAAAAAAGAAAGCGAGCCTTTTTGGTTTATAAAAAAATACAATGAATTTTTTGATTTTTCTACGCGTATATTTACTAGCGGTGTTGCTATGGTAATAAAGCATACTATTAGAAGTTTGCTTATAGTTATTATTTTGATAGCTGCTATGATAGGGCTATTTAAAATCACCCCAGGTGGACTAGTACCAGAAGAAGATAAAGGTGTGCTTTTAACAGTAGCTACTTTGCCACCTGCATCTGCGCTAAACCGCACTAGTGAGACTTTAGGAAACATTAGAAACCTTATAACAAATGATCCTAGAGTAGATAAGTTTACAGAAGTAGCAGGCTATGATTTGCTTGGTGGTGGACTTAGAGAAAATGCTGGTGTTTCTTTTGTGGTGCTAAAAAACTGGAGCGAGCGCCCAGGCTATGAAAACTCAAGTGCTGCTATGGCGGCTGATTTTAACAAAAAGCTCTTTGGCATGGATAGAAACTCTATGAGCTTTGCTCTTGTTCCACCTGCTATCATGGGTCTTTCAGTCACTGGTGGCTTTGAGCTATATGCGCAAAACACAGATGGTAGGACATATAATGAGATTGAAGAGGATTTGCGCAGAGTAGCCCAAAAAGCAAACGCTCACCCTGCTTTGATGCAAGTTCGCACCACGCTAGATACAAACTTCCCTATCTATAAACTAACCTTAGATAGAGAAAAAATCAAAATGCTAGGCATAAATATTAATGATATTTTCTTTACGCTAAGTTCTACTATAGGTCAGTATTATGTAAATGACTTTAATATTTATGGTAAGACCTTTAGAGTTCAGCTAAGAGCAGAAGAGGGGGGCCGTGATAATCCAAATGATATATCAAATCTCTATGTGCGAAGCATGTATGGCGAGCTAGTGCCAATAGACTCTTTGATAACGCTTGAACGCTCACTTGGTGCTGATAGCGTGGATAGATTTAATGCCTTCCCAGCTGCTAAACTAATGGGCTCTCCAAAGCCAGGCTATACCTCAGGTGAGGCTATAGAGGCGATTTCACAAATCATAAAAGAAGAGTTGCCAAGCGGATATAGCATAGGCTGGGCAGGTAGTTCGTATCAAGAAGTAAACTCAGCAGGAACTGGAGCAAAAGCCTTTGTGCTAGGACTTGTGTTTGTGTTTCTTATCCTTGCAGCGCAGTATGAGAGATGGCTAATGCCATTAGCTGTTATTACAGCGGTGCCATTTTCTGTGCTTGGAGCCTTGCTCTTTACTTGGGCTAGGGGTCTAAGCAATGATATTTACTTCCAAATCGGCCTTATTCTTTTGATAGGTCTAGCAGCAAAAAATGCGATTCTCATCGTAGAGTTTGCTATGCAAGAGCATCTAAGCAAAGGCGTAAATATCGCTCAAGCTGCGATAAATGGAGCAAAAATGCGCTTCCGCCCTATTTGTATGACTAGCCTTGCTTTCACGCTTGGCGTTTTGCCACTTGCCCTAGCTAGCGGAGCTGGAGCTGCTTCGCGCCACAGCATAGGCACAGGCGTTATAGGCGGTATGATTTTTGCCAGCACGATTTCTATTTTCTTTGTGCCACTTTTCTTTTATCTTTTAGAGAGCTGGAATGCTAAGCGCAGAGCAAAAGCAGAGAAAAAAGCAGCACAAGGAGTAAAAAATGCGTAGAATTCTAGAATTCCTAGTAGTATTTGCCATAGCTCTTAGTTTTTCTGCTTGTAACCTGCGCCCAAAAATGCCAGTTGTGGATACTAATGTAAGCCTAGCAAATCCTGTTATGGTAAAGGATATAAATGAGAGTTGGTGGGAGGAGTTTAATAATTCTCAGCTAAACGAGCTAATGAGTTTAGCTCTTAGCAAAAACTCTGATCTACTTTTAGCACTAAATTCGCTTGAGCAAGCAAAAGTTCAAATGGATCTAGCAAAGCTAGAGTTTACGCCAAATGTAAAAGGCGAGGCAAGCTCTATCAAAAGCGAAACTAGCGAGCGCTCGCCGCAGGGCAGAAGCACTAGCACGCTTACTAGCTTAGGCGCAGTTTTAAGCTGGGAGATTGATCTGTGGGGTAGAGTAAGAAATGCTGCAAGAGCTGGCATCGCTATGTATGAAGCAAGTGCGATGGATGTTCAAAACGCAAGACTTAGCATAGCTGCAAGCGTGGCAAATACATACTTTTCGCTAATTGCGCTAAGTGAGCAAGAAAATATATTAAAAGAAAGCCTTGCAAGCTACGAACAAACGCTAGAATACCGCAAAGCCGAGCTAGAAAGTGGCTATATAACAGAGCTTGTGTATTACCAAAGCAAGGCTAGCGTAGATAGTGCACGCTCGCAGCTTGCTACCTTACAAGATAGCCTTAGCAAAACTCGCACCGCACTTGCGATTTTAAGCGGCAAAGATGCTAGCTTTATAGCTGAAAACAACATCACTATAAGTGACGCTAACTACACTATCCCAAGTGTCCCAGAGGGCATTAGTGCTGATATTTTAGAGCGTAGAGCTGATGTTGGTGCTGCTTTGCTTAGATTTAAGGCTGCAAATGCCCAAATAGGCGTAGCTAGAGCTGCGTATTTTCCACAAATTAGCCTAACAGCAGCCTTTGGCTATACTAGCAATGACTTTGAGCGTCTTTTAGTAAGCTCAGCGCACACTTGGCAAAAAGGTGGGTCTTTGGTGATGCCGCTTTTTGACTTTGGTCGTACTGCTAGTAATGTAAAACTAGCTTGGCTAGATCAAAATGCTAGCATGCTAGAATACGACAAAACACTTAAAAACGCTCTTGGTGAGGTAAAAGATGCGCTTGAACTTCGTAAAAATGCTGATTTTAAACTAAGTGCTGCTAGCGACCTTGAAGCCTCAGGTGCTAGGGTTTATGAGCTTAGCAAGCTTAGATACGAGGCAGGCTATAGCTCTCATCTTGAGCTGCTTGACGCACAGCGCCAGCATCTTAGCGCAAGGCTAGAGCTAGCAAGTTCCAAAGCAGGTTTAGCTAGCTCAGTTGTAGAGGTTTTTAAAGCCTTTGGTGGTGGATTTAAAAATCCAAAAGGCTTAGAAAAAAGCCTTGATGAGACTTTAAAATACTAAACTAACCTAGGAATTCTAGAATTCCCAAATCTAGAATTCCTAGATACCCTTAAACTAGAATTCCCTAAAACTAGAATTCCCTAATCTAGAATTCCTTAGAAATACTTCTAGAATTCCAAATCTAGAATTCCCTAAATACTCTTAAGCTAGAATTCCCAAATCTAGAATTCCTAAAAGCTTGAAAAAAATAAAATGTGATTTTAATCGTGAAATAAAAAAGCCGTGGGCTCTCACCCACGGCAGCTCTTATAAAGACAAATTATAGCGAATCAATATAAGCATTGATTGCAGCTATATCTTCTTCGCTAAACTTAGCCATTTGAGCTTTCATAATGCCACCCTGGCCGTTTTTGTTTAGAGTGCCGGCTTTGTAGCCTTTTAGACTCTCTAGGCGCTCAGCACTTGCGATACTTTTTAGCGCAGGCACTTTTCCGCCAAGATATGGCTTTTCTGCAGCTGCACCGTGGCAAGCAACGCATGATTTAAAAAGCTTAGCACCATCAGCACCAAAACAAATGCTAGCAGTCACGCAAAGCGCAGCCGCACTTAGAGCGATTTTTTTCATCATTGCTCCTTATTTTAGAGTGCTGATGTAGTCGTTAACAGCAGCCATATCCTCTTCGCTTAGGCTAGCCATTTGGCCTTTCATTACAGCGCCCATGCCAAATTTGTTCGCAGTACCAGCTTTGTACTCTTTCATAAGTGCAAGACGCTCAGCAGCATCTACTGTAGTAAGCACAGGAACTTTGTTTAGATAAGATTTCTCTGCTTTCATACCGTGGCAAGTTACACATTTTTTGAATATTGTAGCACCATCAGCTCCAAAGCTGCAAGTAGCAGCAAACAACGCAGCACAGGCTGCAAATGCAAATTTTTTCATTTTGTTCCTCCTAAAAAAATGTTTGTAATTATATACTTTGTAAAGTTAAATTTTTATAAAATTTGCTAAAATACGCTTTATGAAAAAAGCAGCATTTTTAGATAGAGATGGCGTGATAAATGTAGATCGCGGCTATGTAGGCAAAATAGAAGATTTCTCGTGGTGCGATGGCGTGTTTGAGGGGCTTTTAAGGCTAAAAGAATTAGGCTTTGAGCTTGTAATAATCACAAATCAATCAGGCATCGCAAGAGGATATTATAGCGAGGCTGATTTTGCAAACCTTACAACATGGATGCTAACAGGGCTTGAAAAACAAGGAATTTCAGTGCTAAAGGTCTATCACTGCCCACACGCACCAGAACTAGGCTGCGAGTGTAGAAAGCCAAAGCCTGGTATGATTTTAAAAGCAGCTAGTGAGCTAGAAATCGATCTAAAAAACTCAATTTTAATAGGTGATAAAGACAGCGACATAGCAGCAGGACTATCAGCTGGCGTTGGAAAAAACTTTAAATTAGGCAAAGAATTTGCTAGCTTAAAAGAAGTGGCGTTTTCTTTGAAAATTAAATAATTTTTCATTATAATAAGCAAAAAATTTGGGAGCATAAATGAAAATCGTAGTTACTGGCGGGGCTGGCTTTATTGGCTCAAATCTAGCAAAACACTTTGAGGACCTAGGGCATGAGGTGCTTGTGATTGATTGCTTTAACTCTGGCGAGCGTTTTAGCAATGGGAATTTCAAAGCCTTTGGAGATTATCGCAATTTGCTTGATTTTAGCGGGGAGATTTACTGTGGCGATATTTGCGATATTAAAACGCTAGAAAAAATTGCTGATTTTGCCCCGCATGCGATTTTTCACGAGGCAGCTATTAGCGATACCACTGTTAGCGAACAAGACGCTATCATGCGCACAAATATAAATGTTTTTGTAGATATCATGAACTTAGCAAAAAAACTAGACTCAAAGCTAGTATATGCTAGCTCTGGGGCTGTTTATGGAGATGCGCCTAGCCCACAGAGCATTTGGGCTAGCGAAAAGCCAAAAAACGCTTATGGATTTTCAAAGTTTATGATGGATAAAATCGCTTGCAATCACTGCGCTACTAATCCTAGCGCGCATGTAGTGGGGCTAAGGTATTTTAATGTTTATGGCAAAAGCGAGTATTTTAAAGGCAAAACCGCAAGCATGGTGCTACAATTTGGTCTTCAAATGCTAAAAAGTGGCAGCGCAAGGCTTTTTGAAGGCAGTGATAAAATTTGCCGTGATTTTGTCTATATCCGTGATATAGTAGCGGCAAACGAGGCTGCGCTAAAAGCAAAAAGTGGTGTGTATAACGCAGCTACTGGAAAAGCTAGAAGCTTTGAGAGTATAGTTGATATTTTGGCTGAAGTTTTAAATATAAATGTAAAAAAAGAATATATCCCAAATCCTTTTATCGGTGCCTATCAGTTTCACACCCAAGCTGATCTTAGCAAAAATGCAAATCTAGAATTCCTTGCTAAATGGAGCTTAGAGGCAGGCATAGCAGACTACGCAGATGAAATAAAAGAAATCTTTAAGAAAGAGCAAAATGCCTAAGGTCTTAGTAATCGGCGATCTAATGATAGATCACTATATCTGGGGCAGTTGCGAGCGTATAAGCCCAGAAGCCCCAGTCCAAGTAGTACTAAAACAAAGCGAGACAAAGCGACTTGGCGGCTGTGGAAATGTGGTATCAAATCTCATCGCACTAGGTGCTGATGTAGGTGTAATCAGCGTGCTAGGCGATGATAGCGCAGGACGAGAGATCATCGCTATGCTAGCTAGCTGCAAAGCAAAGGCTGAGCTAGTGCTTCAAGAGCGTGGGCGAAAATCTAGCCAAAAATCACGCATAATGGTCTCTCACCAGCAAGTGCTAAGAGTGGATAATGAAAGCGCAGATGAAATCAGCCTAGATGATGAAATAATCGCTAGATTAGAGGGAATTCTAAAACGCTATGATATAGTTTTGCTAAGCGATTATGGAAAAGGCGTGCTAACAAATAAGCTAACCAATGCTTGTATCAAAACTTCAAAAGCACTAAATAAAGCCGTGCTAGTAGATCCAAAAGGCACGGATTATAGCAAATACAAAGGTGCGACCCTGCTCACCCCAAACCGCAAAGAAGCCTCAGGCGCACTAGGATATGCCCTAGCAAGTGATGCTGATATCTCAAAGGGCTTAAGGGAGCTAAAAGAGCGATTTGAGCTTGATTTTGGGCTAGTTACGCTAAGCGAGCAGGGCATTGCTCTATGGGATGGGCAAAATGAGCTAAGAGATCCAGCCCTAGCAAAAGAGGTCTACGATGTAACAGGCGCAGGCGATAGCGTGCTAGCTACTCTTGGATATTGTCTAGCTAGGGGTGATAATATAAAAACAGCTTTAAAATACGCAAATCTTGCTGCTGCTGTGGTCGTGGGCAAAGTAGGTAGTGCAGATGCTAGCTGGGATGAAATACACGCACTTGCTGGCTTTCATGAAGGCAAAATAAAAAGCAAAGAGCAAATTTTAACCGCTATTAAAGAGCTAAGAAAAAAGGGCAAAAAAATCGTATTTACAAACGGCTGCTTTGATGTGCTTCACAGCGGCCATACCAGCTATCTAAAAAAAGCTAGAGCCTTAGGCGACGTGCTAATCGTGGGGCTAAATAGCGATGAGAGCGTGCGTAGGCTAAAAGGAAAAAGCCGCCCTATAAATGATGAGAATGAAAGAGCTAGCATGCTTGAGGCATTGGAGGCGGTGGATTTTGTGGTGATTTTTGGCGAAGATACGCCAGAACTTCTTATAAAAGACATTGCTCCTGATGTGCTAGCTAAGGGAGCTGATTACGCAAACAAAGAAGTAGCTGGCGCAAAATACGCCACTAAACTTGCGCTAATTGATTTTAAAGAGGGCAAAAGCACCTCTGCTTTGGTAGAAAAAATCAAGAAAAACTGCTAGGAATTCTAGATTTTTGTCTAGGAATTCTAGAATTCTTAGGAATTTTTGTTAGGAATTCTAGAATTTTATCTGGGAATTCTAGAATTCTTAGGAATTTTTGTTAGGAATTCTAGAATTTTGTCTAGGAATTCTAGAATTCCTAGGCTTTTTTAATGCTTATTTCAGTTAATATTAACAAAATATTAGCTAAAATCGCAAAATTTTTTATTTTTTAAGGTTTAAAAATGGATGTAATAGCATATAAAATTGATGATAAAATCGTAGATACTCAAACCTATAAAGCCGAAAATCTAAGCGGTGGGGCTGAGATTTACTATGAAAACTCAGCTGATGGGCTTGATATTATTCGCCACAGCTGTGCGCATCTAATGGCTCAGGCTATAACTGAGCTTTATGGCAATGTTCAGTTTTTCGTAGGACCTGCTATCGAAGATGGCTTTTACTACGATATGCGTGTAAAAAAGCCTAATGGAGAGAGCCTGAAAGAAGAAGATCTAGCTGTAATTGAAAAGAAAATGAAAGAGCTAATTGATGCCAAGCAAGATCTAGTAAAGCAATACTCTACTTGGGATAAAGTGAGCGCAAAATACGCCAAAGACGACCTAAAACAAGAGGTTTTAAAGCGTATCCCACAAGGTGAAGTAACGCTATATAGCCAAGGCGAGTGGGAGGACATTTGTCGTGGGCCTCATGTGCCAAATACAAAGTATTTGCGCTGGTTTAAGCTTACTAGAATTGCTGGGGCGTATCTGGGCGGCGATGAAAAGCGTGAAATGCTAACTCGCATTTATGGCACAGCATTTGCGGATAAAGAGAGCTTAAATGAGCATTTAAGAACTCTAGAAGAAGCCAAAAAGCGCGACCACCGCAAGCTTGGCGAGCAAATGAAGTTTTTTAGCTTTGATGAGACAATAGGCGCAGGACTGCCGATATGGCTACCAAATGGCTCACGCCTTCGCACAAGACTAGAGCACAAGCTTTATTATGCTTTGCGTAAGCGTGGATATGAGCCAGTTCGTGGCCCTGAAATCCTAAAAAGCGAAGCGTGGAAAATCAGCGGACACTACGCAAACTACAAAGAAAATATGTATTTTACGCAAATTGATGAACAAGAATACGGTATAAAGCCGATGAACTGCGTAGGTCATATAAAAGTATATCAAAGCGAAGCACGCAGCTACCGTGATTTGCCACTGAAATTTTGCGAATATGGCGTAGTTCATAGACACGAAAAAAGCGGTGTTTTACACGGACTTTTTAGAGTTAGAGAATTCACACAAGATGATGCGCATCTTTTTGTAATGCCAAGCCAAATCAAAGAAAATGTATATGAAATACTTGATTTTGTGGATAAAATGATGAAAGCCTTTGGCTTTCATTATGAGATGGAGATTTCTACAAAGCCAGCAAAAGCAGTAGGTAGCGACGAGGTTTGGGAAGTAGCTACAAAAGCTTTAAAAGACGCACTTGATGAAAAAGGGCTAAAATACGGCATTGACGAGGGCGGCGGTGCATTTTATGGCCCAAAAATAGATATAAAAATAACTGATGCTCTAAAACGCAAATGGCAGTGTGGAACGGTGCAAATTGACTTTAACCTGCCTGAGCGCTTCGGGCTTGAATACACTGATGAAAACAACGAGAAAAAGCAGCCTGTGATGATTCACAGAGCGATTTTAGGTAGCTTTGAGCGTTTTATAGGAATTTTGTTAGAACACACAGCCGGCGAGCTGCCTTTCTGGCTAGCGCACACGCAAGTTGCTATCATACCTATTGCTGAATCTCACAATGCTTATGCTAAGGAGATTGAAGCTGCTTTGCTTGACCTTGGAGCTGATAGCAAGGTATTTAATAAAAATGAAACTCTAAATAAGCGCATTCGCACCGCTGAAAAAGAGCATATCCCTATGCTAATCGTACTTGGTGACGCTGAGGTAGAGGGACGCAAAGTAGCGATACGCGATAGAGTAAAGCGTGAGCAAAGCGAAGCTAGCTTAGAGCAGTTTTATGAACTAATCAAATCTAAAATAAACGAGGTGACTTTTTGAGTAAAGATAAAATTTACTTAAACGAAGAAATACGCGCAAATGAAGTGCGTTGTAATGGAGATGATGGCACTAGTTATGGCATCATCAGTAGGGCTGAGGCTTTAGAACTAGCTGAGAAAATGGGGCTTGATCTCGTTCTTATCGCACCTGATGCAAATCCACCTGTGTGCAAGATAATGGACTATGGCAAATTCCGCTATCAGCAAGAAAAAAGGCAAAAAGAAGCCAAAAAAAAGCAAAAAGTCATTGAGATAAAAGAGATAAAGCTCTCAGCTAAAACAGCTCAAAATGACCTAAATTACAAGGTTAAACACGCCTTAGAGTTTATAGCTGATGGTAAGCATGTGCGCTTTAGAGTTTTTCTAAAAGGGCGTGAGATGAATACGCCGCAAATTGGCGTGGCTATGCTAGAAAAGATTTGGGAAATGGTAAGCGAAAACTGCGACCAAGCAAATGCGCCAGCATTAGAGGGTCGCTATGTAAATATGCTAATTGTGCCTAAAAAAGGCTAAGTTTGCTTAAAATCTAGAATTCCTAGGTTAGGAATTCTAGATTTTGCTTTTTAATTATTTTTAAAGACTTTTGCTATGAAAATTCATAAATCAGTAAAAATAGCGTGGAATGCGCAAGTTGAAGGTAAGCTAAAAATCGGCAAGAAAAGCTCTATTTGGTACTCTGCTAGTGTGCGAGCTGACTATGATAAAATCACTATCGCCAAAGGCGTAAATATCCAAGATGCTGCTGTAATTCATGTAGATAAAGGCTCTCCTTGTAAAATAGGGGCATTTACTACCATCGGTCATGGAGCTATCATTCACGGCTGTGATATCGGCAAAAACTGCATTATAGGCATGGGGGCTATCATCTTAAATGGCGCAAAAATCGGCGATAATTCTATCGTAGCAGCTGGGGCTGTGGTCACGCAAAATAAAGTGTTTGCTAGTGGCTCACTCATAATGGGCTCGCCAGCAAGCATAAAGCGTGAACTAAGCGTGGATGAAATCAAAGAAAATATGCTAAATGCAAAGCACTACATAAAAGCAAGCAAAAATATAAAAAGAAAAGCCTAGGAATTCTAGAAGTAATTCTAGAAGGAATTCTAGAATTACTTTTTTATAGAACAACGCCCTAGAAAATAGCAAACCGGACAAAAGCCCACGCAAGCAAAAATAATAGGCACAAGCCCTATAAGACTAAGCCATGGACTAATGCCCCAAAGTGCAATTATTAGCACTATAGCGATGATGATTTGGACGATTTTTATTTTTGTACTTGTCAATATTGCTCCTTTTACCTAGGAATTTTAGAAGGAATTCTAGCTAGTTTTTAGAAATTCTAGAATTCCTAAAACTCATCCTGCTTTTTGCTCGCTTTCTTCTGTGCTTTTTTCTTCTAGTTCTTTATCAGTTACTTTTTTCTCTATATATTTGGCCTGGTAGCCTTTTAGAGTGATTACGATTTGAGCTAGTGAGCTTACCATTGAGCGAACCTGAGCTGTGTCGTTCATAAGCGAAGTTGCCATAGTGCCTGTGATTTTGCGGTCACGAAGCAGAGCATCAAGGTGAGTTTCTTCGTTGCGAAGTATTGTTATTATTTCATTTAGAGCATTGATTTGGCTCTCAAAATCACGGCTTAAAAACTCTTTATCCTCGTCTTTTTCTGTGCTTTCAATAGCATTTTCATTTATGAGGCGGAGGGTGTAGAGTAGTTTTGTGCGAAGCTTGTTGTAGGCTAGCTGGATATGCTCGTTTTGACTAGTCATAAATCTAAAAAAGTTTGGCTGTATGGTTTGAGCGTGTTTTAGGGACTCTGCAAGATTCATGGCACAACGACGGATATCAAGCAGCACTGGCAAATCATCACTTGATGCGTTTTTAGCAGCGTCCACGCTATATTCGATAATCTCGCTATAAAGCACCTTAAAGCGGTTTTCATAAAGCTCGTTAAAATCAACTTCCATAGGCTTATTGCGCTTGGCAATTACTGCTCCAACTGGCTCTTCGCTTTCTATATCAGCTTTTGAGAGCGAGATAGTTTTTGCGATGATTGAAAGAGTGTTTGAAAAAAGGTGCTCAATCTCTCTTGCTAGAACATTTATCGCTGATTTGCTAAAAGCAAGGCTTTCTTCGCTAAGGTATTTAGCGTGGTCTACTTTTGAGCGTTCTTTTTTGGCTACTACATATTTGTTTAGCATTCTAGCCATTGGCACAGTTAGTGGGTAGAAAATAAGCACACCTACTACTTGGAAAATGCTGTTAAATACAGCTAGTTTTAGTGTGTAATCATCATCTGCGATACCACCCCAAGCTGAGAGAATATCAGTTAGCGAAGTAAATGGATTTACAAGCACTAGCATTATGATTGCGGTTGTGAAGTTAAAGATCACATGTGCTACGGTTAGCTTTTTGCCCTCTATATTTGCGCTAAATGCGCCGATGATTGACATAATTGTACTACCAACATTTGAGCCAATTACTATGGCAATTGAATTTTCATAGGTGATTTGCCCAGCAGCTAGGGCAGTGATTGCTAGCGTGATAGTAGCATGCGAGCTTTGCATGATTATTGTGATGATAACACCGATTAGAAAATACACGATTAGACCTTGGATGCCAGTCATTGCGTATTGGCTAAGGTCAATTGTGTCTTTTATACTATCAAAGCCACTTTTCATATAGTGAATTCCAAGGAAAAGCAGACCTATACTAAATAGAAAAAAGCCCATACCCTGCGTGGCTTTGTGATTTGAGTAGGTGCTAATTAGTCCTATTACTATCATAGGCATTGCGTAGGCTGAGATGTTGATTTTTAGACCCACAGCAGCTACTAGCCAGCCGCCTGTTAGACAGCCCAGATTTGCCCCGAAGATTATGCCAAGTCCAGCGGTGAGTGTGATAAGTCCAGCTGAGAGAAAAGAAATCGCAAGCACGCTAACAAGACCAGAACTTTGCATCAAAGTACAAGTTGTAAAGCCAAAAGTAAAGGCTTTAAAGCGTGATTTTGTCATAATTTTAAGGAAAGTCTCAATGCCAGAAATCAGCTTAAAGCTCGAGTTTAGCACCTTCATCGCATACAAAAATATACAAATACCATAGATTATAGGGATAACCTGCGTCCCATAATACATAACCAAACAAACGACTATCAAAAAGCCGTAAAATAACGATAATTTCATCTTATCGTTCATTTTATTTCCTTATATATTTTTTCTAATTTAGTATAAATTTCGTTTTCGTCCAAAAGCCCTGAGGCAATGATTTCACAAAGCACAGTGTTATCTTCTTTGCCATCCCAGACTTTTTTATAGCGTCCTTCTTTGTAGCCGTGATTTTGGCGAAATTTATTTAGCACATTTTTTGCGATGTAGCCCTCAAAAAGTACTTCAAGATTCACACCACATTTTAAAGCAAGCCCAAAAAAGAGCTTTAAAATGCTCTCAAAGTTTGTTTGTGGCGTGCTTGTAGCGTGTATTATCATCTCGATTTCATTGATGATTTCGTATTGATTATAGTTTTTTAGCGCAAAGGGCTCTTTGCAAAAGTCGCCAAAAAGCGTGCTAGCAGCAATCTCAGCTGAGAGCTCATCAAAGCTTGGCTCTCCTCGGTGCTCAGCTAAAAACAAGCTCATAATAAAGTGCCAAATATCGATTATTTCAATCTTTACATTATCTTCGTCTGGATTTGCGTTTATGTTTTTCCAGTGCTTCCACGCAAAGCTCTCAATAAGCTCAGCACACTCCATATAAATACAGCGTCTCCAGTTAATTATCTTGCCATCTTTTGTGATGCCATTTTCCCAGCCAGTGCCGTTTGTTTCGTCATTTAGGCGCTGTTGCATGACTAGCATATGTTTGATTTTTTCTTGATTTTTCATCTTGTTTCCAAAAATTTTCCAAAAAATTATCGCGTGATTATACAAAAAATTTGCTAAAATTACACTCAAAAAAAAGGCAAAAAATGAAAATACTCTTAAATGGCAATACTTTTGATACGAAAAATCAAGGCTTAGCAAGCATTTTAATAAACTTTGGCGAACACATCGCTATTAGCATAAATGGCTCAGTAATCCCAAAAAAAGCTTGGCAAGAAGTAGAACTAAAAGAGGGCGATAAAATAGAGGTCATAGAACTAGTAGGTGGGGGCTGAAAATCTAGAATTCCTAAGAATAAATTCTAGAATTCTCAAAAAAATCTAGAATTCCCAAGAATAAATTCTAGAATTCCTAAATAAATTTCCTAGGAATTCTAGATTTAAGCTTCAAAAGCTGTGCCTTTAACCACGCTTTTAATCGTGCCAACAAGACACAAAAATACAAAAACACAAAGCGCACCAAAGACAGCCAAACCAGCGTAAGTAAAAAAATCCCCAAGATGAGCTGCTTTTAAAAGAGCTAGGCAAAAAGTAGCAAGCGGAAAAGTAAATGCCCACCACGATAAAGCAAACTTTAAGCGCAAAAACTTTTTATACATAAAGCACAAAAGCAGGGTAAAAAATATAGCAATATTTAAGAGAATCAGCGCAAAATTATCAAAACGGGCGAGCTTTTCATAGCCTAAAAAAGCCACCGAAGGCGGAGCGATGAAAATAAAAAGTGTCGGTATAAACTTGCTCTCCAAACTTGGATGAAAAATCAGCCTATAAAAAAGCAAGGTAAAAATCACCACATAAAAAAACAGCGCAAAGGAAAAATAAAACCAAGTCCACGGCGCATCAAAAGGCACTAAGGCAGGAATTAGCAGGTTTGCTGCTACTGGGATAAACCACGCAGGATTACTGTGTTCGATGTTTATATCGCGGCTGATCCACGCAGAAATCACATAAAGAGTAATAATGCTTTGAGACGCCACGCCAGCGTAAAACAAAGCCTTGCTAACCCCGCTAAACTCGCTAAAAAGAGCAGCCAAAAGCAAAAGAGAGATGCTAAAAGCAGGAAAAAAGTTAATTTTAATAGGATGGTGAAGTTCGGCTTTTACAGAGTTTCTAAAAAGTAGAATTTTTAAGCCGTAGCAGATAAAAAGCAAGGCAAAAAGAGCTGCTGTAACAAAGCGAAAACTCTCAAACAAAAACCCAGCCCCAAAGATATAAAAAATATCCATACTAAGCCCACCAAGCCCCATAATAGTAGTAAACAGCATGATAGGGAAGTTTTGGATTTTATTCATCTTATACCTTTGATTTTAGCTATTTTTAAGTAAGTTTAAAGCCCTATGGAATTCTAGAATTCCTAAAAAAATTTAGAATTCCCTAGAATTCCTAAGTCAAAATTCTAGAATTCCTAAGCCGAAATTCTAGAATTCCCAAGAATAAATTCTAGAATTCCTAGGTATTTTTTTAATAATTTAGTGCCATCTCGTGGCTAAACTTTTTAGCAAGCTTGATTTTTTCAAACTCAGTGTGAAGCAAATCAAGTTTATGCTGACAAATTTTCTGCGCCTCTGTTATAAGGCTCATTGCCGTGTTAATATCATTTATATTTAGCTCTTTTGGCTGTTTGTCTAAGATGTTTTGAAACTTTTCTATATCGCCTGCAATGAGTGCTACTGTTAGTTCATCTGTCCACATCAGGCGCTCCTTGCGTGTTTGTTCCAGTAGCATCATTCCACGCTGAGATTAGCCCACGAGTTACACGGATCACTTCATCTATAGCATCTACATCGTTTTTGATGTTTGCTTCAATGAGCCTTGTGATTTCTCTAGCATATAGGCCTTTTAGATAATGAGCGATTTGCCCTTGATTTAGGTCAAGCGAGCTACTAAGCTCAATGAAAATTGCGCTAATTTTGTTTATAAACATGACCTTTTCTTGGACATTTTTTTCTTGCATTGCCTTTTTGGCACGAGCCGCAAAGCGCAAAATTCCTTCATAAAGCATCAAAACTAGCTTTTCTTGGTTATCTACGCTAAGGCTGGTGCTATTATAGCTATTATAAGCAGAGCTTTGCATTTTTATCCTTATTTATTGCTATTTAACAGCGCATCAAAGGTGTTTTTAAGCGAGTTAAATGAGTTTTCTAGCGCGTTCATTTGCACAGCGATGGTTGAGAACTGCTTTTGCATCATCGCGTATTTTTTATCAAGCGTTGCTTGGACTTTGTCTTTTTGCGATTGGATGATTTTGGATTTGTCTTTTAGGCTACTTGTTAGGTTTGTTAGTGTGCCCTCTGTGCCTATTAGCCCAGTTACTATATCGCTTAGTTTGTCAAAAAAGCCTTTTTTATCAGTGCTTGAACCTGGAGTTGTGCCAGCCTCTAAACCTAGTGCTTTTAGCAAGGCAGGATCAGAGTCTTTTGATATTTCTATATCCTTACCGCCTGTGCCTACAAGCTGTAAGACGCCATTATCAGCAAGGCGAGCTGTTACATTTGGTATCTCAGCGTCATTTATAAGCCTTACAAGCTCATTTGCGTTTTTGACAGCATCGCCTTTATTAAGATCAATTTGAATTTCTTTACCATTGATTTTTAGCTTGCCAGAGATATTGTTTGTTAGAGTTTGATTTATTTTTTCTGTACCAAAAACACCAGCATTTTTATACTCAGTAGAGTTTGTAAAAAACGACTTAAAGCCTTCATAGTCTTTGCTTATAGTATCTTTTAGTTTGCTCTCATCTACACTTAGCACGCCTTTTTCTGTAAAGCTAAAGCCAAAGTTTTGTAGGCTCTTGCCATCGCTATTTGATGATTCAAATAGATTTTGTAGCTTTCTTTTTATGCCTGTGATTTCGCTCATACCATTTAGCGTACCTGCTACACCATTTTCTCTATCATATGAAGTAGCAGTAGAGACATTGCTAATTAGATCATTATAGGCTGTTACCATGCTCTTTAGTGATTTTACTACTGCGTCTGTGTCTTTGCCTATAGTGATTACGCTTTCTTTTAGTGCGCCTGTTGTGCTGTTTTTCTCATCTACATTGTTTAGATTAAAAGTAACTCCGATAATAAGGTCATCTACGCTATTTGAGCTACGAGTGATATCAATGCCATTAAAGCTAAATTTAGCATCTTGGGCTTTTTGTAGTTGTTTGCCGCCTGCGCTAGTATCAGCGGTGTCTATTACTAGATCATAACCTGTTGTTGTGCCTTTGTCATCCTGAATAGCAGTTTCTTTAGCCTTAAAGCCAAGTTTTTCTAGCACATCTTTTGCGCCTTTTAAAGCATCTGGGTCATTGCCTGCTACACTGAATTTAATTTGATTTTTCTCGCCTGATTCTTTGCTTTGTAAAATCATCTTATAGCCATTTTCGCCGCCAGTATTTACTATGCTAGCTTTTATAGCGTCGCCTGCGCCGTCGTTGATTTGGTTTATGATATCTTCAAGCGTGGTTGATGCGCCGACTTTTATATCTACGCTTTTATCGCCTACTGAGAGAGTAAGGCTTTCTTCTTTAGTAATGCCTGCTAGAGCCTCTGAGCGAGATTTAAAGCCTTTGCTTTGGTATGAGTCAACCTGTGCTAGCTGGCTTACGCTTAGGCGGACGGTTTGTTCTGCCACGCCAGCTTCTACATTTGCTGTTACAGAGCCTGAGCCAGCGGCTGTGACTGTGCGTTTTAGCATTGCTGTTTCGTTTGCCACATCAGCGTAGCTTGTTTTTAGAGTTGATACCAGCGTGGTTAGTGCTGTGATATCGGCTTGTTTTTTAGTATTTTTATCTATTTTTAGAGTAAGAGGCTTGATTTGAACGCTTTCATCAGCGTCTTTTAGACCATCTATTACATCTTGAGTTAAAATACTACTTGCTATGTTTAATTGCGCTTTGTCTGAGACTGCTGCACCTGTTTTGCTAAGTCCATAAGTAGGTGAGTTTTCTTTGCTTGGAGTGCTTACTGATACGCCTGCCATGATATTGTCCTTTTGTATTTTTATGGATTTGTTTAGGGAATTCTAGAATTCCCTAGTTAATGATTTTAGTTTATTTGATCCATCAAAAGCCCTTGTTCTTTAAAAAGACTTCTGATTTGTTCTTGTAGATTTTCTCTCATTCTTATTACTTGCTCGCTTGGATACTGGCGGATTGTATCGCCGTTTTGAGTGTTGATTAGGCTTACTGTTAACGTGTTTAGCGGTTGATTGTAGCCAAAGCGCAGGTTTGTATCCATTTTTTGCATATATTCATTTAGGTCGTTTACTGCTTCATCGAGCTTAGCTTTCATTTCTTCTGAGTTTTGTTTGTTTAGCTCAGCTGCACCTTTTGGCTGCTCGGTCGAGCTCTCGGTATTTATCTTCGAGCCGCTTACATCAGCTACTGGGCGTTGAATTTCAGCTGATTTTTGCGCTGTTGTGGTCGCCATGCTGCTTGCTATATTGTTAAAGATTTCCATATTTCTACCCCTTTGTGAGTTTTATTCGCTTTTAAAATCGGCAAAAAGCTTAAAAAATTTATACTTTTTCATTAAAAAAATAACTAAGCGTGGTTTTTCCAAATTTTTTACTCTTTTTTAGAGTAAGTTTGCCTATGCTCTTAGGCAATGTAACACTGCTTAAATGCTCAAATACTGCGATATCTGGGTCTAGTTTGCTAAGTAAATCCACGCATTTTTCATAAATATTATCAAAGCCTTCTCTAATGCTAAAAGGCGGGTCTAGATAAAGTATAAATCTAGAATTCCAATTCTTGATTTTTGAGCCATTTAGCGCGTCCAAAGCTAGACTAAAAGTATCGCCCAAAAATATCTCAAAACGCTCATCTAAGCCTAGATTTTTGCGGTTTTTGCTAAGCACGCCAAAGCTAGCTTTGTCCTTTTCAAAAGCAAAAGCCCTGCTAGCACCCTCACTAAGTGCACGCACAGCCATAAGCCCACAGCCGCCAAAAAGCTCAGCAAACACGCTATCACGCACTTCATCACGCAAGCTGTCAAAAAAGCTATCAGCCACGATGGATTTTGTGCTGCGAGTTTTCTCTGAGCTAAGCAAGGTAATTTTTCGCCCTTTTAAAGCCCCGCTTGCGATGTTTATTTCGTAGCTATCTTGCTTATTTTGCATTTTTAAAAAGCTCCAAAATTTGCTTTTTAAAAGAAAGCAAAATCTCATCTAAGTTTTTCTCAAAAGCATCAAAATTTTGTGCGGTGGCTGAGCTATTTTTTTTCTCTAAAAACTCGTTTTTATTTAAAAACTCGTTTAATTTTTGCTTTAATTCTGTTTCGCTAAAAGGCTGAGTGATGTCCTTGCCGATGATAAAAAGTGGCTTATTGCTAGCAAATTCTCTCTCACAAATAATGATATCAGCGTCACTTTGGCTAGAAATAGAGTTTGAGAGAATTTTTTCTAGCGTGGCTGATAAAATTTCACAATCACAATTAATAAAAACTTTCATTTTCTACCATTTTTTAAAAATTTGCTAATTTTATCTAAAATTGCCTTAAAATTTTGCTAGAATTATGCTTTTAAGCGCAAAAAGGGGCAAAAATGTTTAATGGCAAAAATATTTTAATCACCGGTGGCACAGGCAGCTTTGGCAAAGAATACGCTAGGGTTTTGCTGCGAGATTATGTGCCAAATAAGCTTATAATCTACTCAAGGGACGAGCAAAAGCACTATGAGATGAGCCAAGGCTTTGATGCGCCTTGTATGCGCTTTTTTGTAGGCGATGTGCGTGATGAGGATCGCCTAAAACTAGCTATGCACGATGTGGACTTCGTCATTCACGCAGCTGCTATGAAGCATGTGCCTATTGCTGAGTATAACCCTATGGAGTGTATAAAAACAAATATAAACGGCGCGCAAAATGTAATAAACGCAGCCTTTGCGTGTAATGTAGAAAAAGTGATCGCCCTAAGCACTGATAAAGCCTGCAGCCCCATAAATCTATATGGCGCAACAAAGCTTGCAAGTGATAAGCTCTTTACTGCTGCAAATAACATCGCAGGCACACGCCGCACACGCTTTAGTGTGGCTAGATACGGCAATGTAGTTGGCTCAAAGGGCTCTGTGGTGCCGTTTTTTGCTAAGCTTATTGCTGATGGAGCAAAAGAACTGCCTATTACAGATGAGCGCATGACGCGCTTTTGGATCACGCTAGAACAAGGCGTGCGCTTTGTGCTAAAAAACTTTGAGCGTATGAAAGGTGGAGAGATTTTCATCCCAAAAATTCCTTCAATGCGCATAATAGACCTTGCTAAGGCTATGGCACCAGAACTTGGACATAAAATAATTGGCATCCGCCCAGGCGAGAAGCTACATGAGGCCATGATAGCAAGTGATGATGCTATGCATACTTTTGAGTTTAACGACCATTATGTAATCGCTCCAAGCACCAAGCATAGATTAGAAGATTTCAGCCAAAACGCCATAGGCGAAAAAGGCGAGTTAGTTAAAAGTGAGTTTGCGTATAGTTCTGATAAAAATACGCTTTGGTTAGATGAGGCAGAAATTAAGCAAATGATAAAAAATACTCCAAAGGTCTAGGGAATTCTAGATTTTTTGTATTTTGAGCCCAGGAATTCTAGATTTTTGAAATTCTAGAATTCCTGGGTTTTAAAATTCTAGAATTCTAGAATTCCTATGTTTTTTTATATTTTTGCTATGTTAAAAGATTTTTGTTTTTTAAATAATGATGAGATTTTAGCTGTTTTTCACGCTCGCTCACAGCCCGAAATTTACGGCTTTTTAGGCGATTTTTCTGGACGCAAAAATGAGTTAAAGGCTTTTAAAAACTTTATAAATTACCTAAAAACTCAAAATAATAAAAAATACTACGCTATTTATGAAAATGGAAGTTTTTTAGGTGTGATTTGCTTTTTTGATATTACAAAAACAGCAGCGCAAATTGGCTTTTACAAAAATCCAGATTTTAAAAAAGTTGGCGATATTTTGATAAAAAATTTGCTAAATAAAGCTTATGAGCTAGGGCTTAAAGAGCTTTTTGCTAGGGTGAAAAAAGATAATGAAAAGTCCTTAAATTTGCTAAAAAACTCCCATTTTTTGGAGTTAGGAATTCTAGATGATCAAATAATTTTATCTAAAAACTTGTAAAAATTTTTTAAAAAACCCTTGACAAAGCTTTTAAGTTCGGCTATAATTCCAGTCTTATTTAAATATTCCGGATTAGCTCAGCGGTAGAGTAGTCGGCTGTTAACCGATTGGTCGCTGGTTCGAATCCAGCATCCGGAGCCACTTTATCTTAAATCATTTTTTTCACATTAGTTTTAAAATCACTTTATAGCAAGTTATTTTTTCTAGAATTCTCTACCTTGAGTTTTAGGAAATTCTAGAGTATTTCTAAGCCCATTTACTCAAAAATTATTTCAAATTTAATTGGCTCAACAAGTTTTTTGATATTTGCTTTTAAAAGCGCTAGCTCGCTAGCACCGCTAATGATTAAAACGCCAAGATGAAATCTAGCACTAACCCCAGCATACACACCAAGATTTCTAGCAAGTGCTAGTATATAACATAGCCATTTTAGTGCCGTGATATTTAGATTTTTGCCCAAAATTATACCAGAAAACTCGCCCAAATCAGCCTTGCTAAACTCTGTGCTATTTAGTTCGCAAATAGCAGCTATTGCGCAAATTTGCTCGTGCGTGTAGCCATAGTTTAGCCCTGAGCGCACGATATATGCGCTATTTTGCGCCTCGCTGTAGTATCCTATGGCGCGCCCTGCGTTAAAAACCCTTGCTGCTGCGCTAAGCAAGCCTAGTTCATACTCGCCAAGAGCGTGCAATGGAGCAAGTTCTTTAAAAAGCAGCCTAGAAAAACGCACAATAGGCGCATTATCAATCACGCAAAAACGCTCACTAAGGCTTTTTAAGCTAGGATTAAAACCCTTTGGAAAGCGCATACTAGGACGCAAAATCGTTCGTAAAAATAATCCCTCACGCACACCAACACCACTTGTAATCACGCTTTTTGCCCCAGCAAAAGCACATAAAGCATCAAAAATGCTAGCCCCACCAGTAATGGTATCAAAACGCTCTTTTTTTATACAAAGTTCTTTTAAATCATTTGGCTTAGCAGTAGCGATTTTTTTGATAAAAGCACCTTCTTTTCTTAGCTCATAACAAAAGCCATGAAGCACCTTATAAGCGTAATTGCTACGCTCCATAATAGCCTTTGAAATCGCTCTTAGCGACCCACCGATTGCTACGATTTGCTCACTTTTAAACTCACCATTAAGAGCGTTAATTTTATCTTTTATGAACTGCGTAGCACCTTTAAAATCGCCCTTGTCATAAAAAAGCTCTTTTAATCGCACCGTGCCTAGATTTAGCGAGGTTGCAGCTATCATTTTGCCATCTTTTATGCGAGCAAGCTCAGTGCTACCACCGCCGATATCCACGCACAAAGCATCTTCTAGTGGTGGCAAAAGATTACTTGCTGCTATGCCTCCAAGGCTAGCTTCTTCTTCGCCGCTAATTACTTTCATAGCAATGCCTAGCTCGTTTTTTAATCTAGTTAAAAACACAGCTTTATTTGGCGCATCACGCAGAGCTGAGGTGCCGCCGGCGATGATTTTGCGGACTTTATAGAGTTTTATGTAGGTTTTAAACTCACTTAGTGCTTCAAGCACTTCTGCTATGGCTGCTTCTTGCAACATTCCGCCATTTTCGTATGCGCCGTGTCCTAAGCGCACTTTTACTTTATACTCACGCAGGATAAAAAACCCAAGCCTGCTAGTGCGCTCAAAAATCGCTAGTCTGGCTGAGTTTGAGCCAAGGTCGATTACTGCTATTCTTTTTGACATTTTTATCCTTTTTGTATTTTTTACTTAAAATTACCTAATTTTTTAACACTAATCTAGAATTCTTAAGATATTTTAAGGAAAAGCCTAGCCACAGCCCCGCTTTTGCCATCATTTCTATTTAGCACGCTAATCTGCGCTCCCATCGCATTTGCAGCGTTTTTCGCCACAAAAAGCCCCAGACCTGACCCACCAGCCTTGCCATAGCGTTTAAAAGGTGCAAAAATATCTTTGTTCTCATCAATACCACAGCCCTCATCGCTAACGCTGATTTCAAGTATATTATCAAGCAGTTTTGTCTCTACTTTTACCTCTGAGCCCTCAGGGGAAAATTTTAGCGCATTTTGTAAAAAATTTTGCATAATATGCGTAAAAAGTGTGGTTTGTATGCTTATTTTTAGACTTTTCGGACTAAAACTAGCACTAAGGCTTTTGCCTTCTTTTTTAGCAAGGGCTTTAAAGCTCTCACAAATCTCGCCTAAAAATGCGATTATATCAGTATTAACAGGCTTTTCAAACTGTGCTGCTTCCCCGCGCCCGATTTGTAAAATCGCACTTACCATCTTATTCATTTGATCAATGCTTTTTATATTTTGTTCTAGCGCCCCACAATACTGCTCTTTTGGCCTATCTTTTAGCAAGGTTACTTCGTTTTTGGTTTTCATGACAGCTAGCGGTGTTTTTAGCTCGTGTGCTGCGCCTATAAATAGCTCTTTTTGGCTTAGCGCATAAGCTTCAATTCTTTCTATAAGGCGGTTTATGCTCTTTGCTAAAGGTTCAAACTCACTTGGCACCTGCGTGCTTTCCACGCCTTTTAGGCTGTGTTCGTTTAGTTTAGATAGCTTAAAAGCAAGCGTGCGCACAGGCAAAACTAGAATTCTAGATAAAAATAGCGCATAAAAAAGTATAAGAAAAATTGCAGTAGCGTTTATAAAAATGATATTTGAGAGAATTTGCGCTGTGATTTGGCTATATTCTTTGGTATTTTTATCTATTATCAAAGTTCCGTAGCTTGTAGGGTAGTGTAGCTGTGTGGAGCTTTTGTCTTTATTATAGCTAAAATATGGTTTTTGTATTTTTGTCTCATCTACGCTGATTTTTACATCTGGAATTTTGCTTTGTAGGGCGTAGAGTTTTGAGCGAGGTTCTAAGTCTTTTGCTATGCGGTTTAGGCTAATAGCTACATTTTCAAAGATTGAAATTTCAATGTAGTGGTAGAGAATTCCAGAAAAAATCGCAATCAGCATAGCCCCAGCTATAGCTAATTGCAATATAAATCTAGCTCTTAGGCTTTTTTGGGAAAGCAAAATCTATATCCACGGCGGCGAACTGTCTCAATAGTAGAGATGCCAAGTGGTTTGTCCATTTTTTGGCGGATTTGGTTTATTGCTACTTCAATTACATTTGGAGTTACTAGCTCTGGTTCTTCCCAGATAGCATCTAGTAGCTGTTCTTTGCTAACAATTTGGTCTGAGTGGCGAGCAAGGTGAGTTAGCACCTCAAAAGGCTTGCCTTTTAGCTCTATTTCTTTTTCTTTGTAGATGATTTTTTCTTCATCTGGGTCTATGATAAGCTCGTCAATTCTAATCACACTTGTGCCACCAAAACGCAGTCTAGCCTCCAATCTGGCTACTAAAACATCAAAATCAAAAGGCTTTTTGATATAATCATCAGCTCCAGCTTTTAGAGCTGTGATTTCGCTTTGTTTGTCGTCTTTGGCTGAGAGTATGACTACTGGAGTGCGTGGGCTTTTGCGCTTTACAACTTCGATTAGGTCTGTACCATCGCCATCTTCAAGCATCCAATCACACAGCACCAAATCATAATTGCGAATGCCTATATAATACTCAGCGTCTTTGTAACTCTCGCTAGTATCTGTTTGAAATCCACACTCACTAAGTCCGTCTAGAAGTGTTTTATTTAGAGTTGATTCATCTTCTACAACTAGAATTCTCATTTTATTCCTTATTTAAAAATGTTTCTGCAATTCTATCATAAAATTTAAGGAAAAATTCAATTTTTTTTAAATTTATTTTAATAAACTACTTTTTTGCTTAGCGAAGGTGTGCTTTTATAAGGCTTTGCAAGCATTTTAAAAATTTGTGGTTTTGAGATTTTTAGCTTAAATTTTGTGATTTTTGGGAACTCTTTTACTAGATTTTTCTCAAAAAATGCTAAAGCATCCTCTAAATAAATAAATTTTTGCTGCTTAAAAGAAGCATAAATATACTCACTAATTAAGCCATAATCAATAAACTCACTTGTCTTTGCGCTTAGCTTTAAAGAGATTTTTTGCTTTTTAACTCTTTCAAAGCTAAGCACGCCCACCACGCACTTAAAGCGCATTTTTAGACTGATTTTCATATTACTTTTTTCTCCTTGCCAGTTATTAAGCGCAAGATATTTCCCCAGTGTTTATAGACAATGATAAAGCAGATGATAAGCACCGGTGCATGCGTGTTTATAACCTCAATTTGCGGGTGGATTATAAACGAACTGGCTATAAAAACCACAAGTGCGCTTAGGCTAGCAAGCGAACTGATTTTTAGCACCTTGCCTACTACAAACCACACAATCAGCGCAAGTATAACCTCAAGTGGCAAGAAAAATATCATTACTCCAGCCCCAGTGGCTATGCCCTTACCGCCATTAAATAATAAATACGGCGAAAAGCAATGCCCAATTACTGCTAAAACCGCCATCGCCCAAAGCACGCTATCACCTAAGCCAAAGCAGAATTTTGCCACCACAAGGGGCACTAGTCCTTTTAGCGCATCAAGGGCGACTGTAGCGATGCTAAGCTTTTTTGCTAGGGCAGGATTGCTTTCTTTTACCACACGCAAGACATTTGTAGCGCCTATGCTGCCGCTACCTGCGCTTCTTATATCAACCTTAGCAAAAAGCCTTGCTAACACCAGTCCAAAAGGAACAGCTGCTAAAAAATAAGCTATTAAATAAAAAACTATATTTATCATTTTGATCCTTTTATTATTAGTGAATTCTAGAATTTTTAATTAAATTCTATAAAAAATCCTGCGCTTTTTTGCTTAGTTCATCTAGAGTTTCTTTTTCTCTTACATCAGTGTAGGCAAAAATATCGCTCATACAAGGCTGAGCGGTATCTGTTATTTTACAGCAGTAGCGCATCGTGCCTTGGTAGTTTAGGGCTATTACTAGCTCTAGATTTAGGTCTATTTGCTTTAAAGCGCCTGCGATTTCTAGATTAAAAATCGCCTTTAGCTTTGAGCCAGCCTGCAGCCTTAATCCATCAGCGCAAATCGCACCAAGCCCACCACGGCTAATGTCAAAAAGCTGAGCATCTATGCGCTTATTATCATAAAGCAAGCTAACAGGAGTTAGTTTTGATGGTTGGAGGCGAGGATGTGCCCTTAAAAGTGCAGCTGTTTTCGTGCTGCGGCGAAAGGGCTCTAGCATCACCACACCTGCACCAAAATTAAAGTTTAAGACCCTGCACTCAATATCTGAGCTGATATTTTCTCCTTTTAGGATAAAGGCTGAGCCTTCTTCTTTTATGGCTAGAAGTTGGATTAATTCTGTTTTTAGGCTTAGTTTTTCATTTTCAATATCTGTGATTTTGGCTTTGTTTTTAATCGGCACGCCTTTATATAGGTTTAGCAGCCAAAGCTCGCTTTCTTTTGCGGCTTTTAGCTCCCAGAAAATATCGCCAAAGACCAAGGTATTTGCGCCATCAAAGCTGATTGTATTTGTTTGGATTTGCTCTTCTTGCCCTGCTTTTTCTATCACTATATCTTCATCTAGTCCAAAGTCATCGTTAAAGCGAGAAATAGCCGCTTCTAGCGTATTTTCAAAGCGAGGTTCTTTTTCTTTAAAATTCTTTTTAAAATCTAAAATAGAGTTTTTTAGTATATATTTTGCTAGTTTTTCATCTTTATTTAAGCAAGTTTTTAGACCATCAAGCACGCTTTTTGCGCTAGTCCCATAGCCTATAATAGCTCTAAAAGCCACGCTCATCGCAGATTCAAAATCATCTGGGTCTGCGTAAAAATCTTGCTCTTTTAGCAGTGATTTTGCTTTTTTTACAAAGTCTATCTCACACTCATCAAGTAGTGTTTCGCATTGTAAAATCAGGCTCTCGTAACCTTCGTATTTTTGCATATTTGCCCCATAAATTTACTTTTAGGGCTAGATTTTATCATAAATAAATTAAATTTAAAGTTAGGAATTCTAGAATTCTAGAATTCCTAAGGCTTAGGCATTTTAGTATTTTAGATCAAATACCGCTGTGCCTATAGTCATCACGATAGCTGTGATTAAGAAAATTGAGATGATATTTAGCCAAAAACCAGCTTTTATCATATCCTTTATCCGCACATATCCTGAGCCGTAGGCTATGGCATTTGGCGGAGTTGCCACTGGTAGCATAAAGGCACAAGTCGCAGCCAAAGCTACTGGTATAGCAAAAAGTAGAACATTATGCTCTGTATATCCAAGTCCGCCTGCTACGCCTATGATTACAGGGATAAAAGCAGCTGCGGTGGCTGTATTTGATGTGATTTCTGTTAAGAAAATAACAAGCGCAGTAACTGCTAGTATCACTATAACCATAGGTAGCACGCTAAGGCTGCTTACTTGTTCGCCTATCCATAGGCTAAGACCGGTTTTGCCGAACTGCGCTGAGAGAGCTAGACCGCCTCCAAATAGTAGCAAAATATCCCACGGCAGGTGTTTTGCTGTATTCCAGTCTATTAGACGCTCGCCGCTGCTGTTTGCTGGGATGATAAATAATATTATTGCCACGCTCATTGCTATTATTGAATCAAGAGAGCCGATTTTGATACCATAGCTTTTAAAGATAAAGCCAAGGAAAACCCAGCAAAACGCTGCTAAAAAGAACACAATAGCCACAAGCTTTTCAGGCGTGCTAAATGAACCAAGCTTAGCAAGTTCAGCTCTTATAACCTCTTTGCCGCCTGGGATTTCTTTTATCTCAGGTGGAAATAGCACATATACTAGCAGTGCCCAGCACGCAGCTAGTAGCACTATGCTAAGCGGAACGCCCATTAGCATCCACTCGCCAAAGCCGATTTCAATTCCCATATCTTTCATATTTCCTAGCAAAATCGCATTTGGTGGTGTGCCTATTAGTGTGCCAAGCGAGCCAAGAGATGCAGCGTAAGCAATGCCTAGCATAAGCGCAATGCCAAAGTTTGAGCGAAAGGCTTTTGTTTTGTCTTTTACCTCTTGGACTACATCTTTGCCTTTATGCATGATGGCATTCATCGCACCACCTTGCGTGCTTTGGCGCACAGCATCATCATCTAGCACCTGCGTAGCCTCTACGCTGGCTGATTGTGGGATATTTGCGTTGCCTACTAGTTTTTCTACTAGATATAGCACGCTTAGACCCACAGGCAGCATCATTACAGCAGTTGCTGTATTGCTAACCCACATAGAGATAAAGCCAGTTGCTACCATAAATCCAGCTATAAGCCGCTTAGGGCTAGTGCCGATTAGTAGCACGATTCCAAGGGCTATGCGTATGTGCAGGTTCCACTTTTGCATAGCAAGGGCAAGCACAAAGCCTCCCATAAATAGAAAAATCGTATCGCTAGCATACGGCGTAACCGCACTTTTAAACGTATCAACACCAAGGATAGGAAATAGCACCATAGGAAGTAGGGCAGTAGCAGGCAAAGCAATAGCCTCTGTCATCCACCAAATACCCATTAGCACAGCCACAGCCGCTACTATGGCGATACCATTTGTGTTTAGCTTTTTTGCCCCAGCAGCTGCTTGGGCTACCTCGCCAGCATTGCTAGGCATGAGATAATACACAGCAATAGCTGCGATTATACCGATAAAAAGTCCGTAGATTTGAACCAAATTGGTCTTTTTATCTACTGGCACTTGGGAATTTTGCATTTATTCTCCTTTTTTTATTTTGGCGAATTATAGCAATTTACTTAGCATTTACTAGCTAAAAAGTTTAAATTTTATTTGCCAGTGTAGCGAAAAGTAACATTTAAGCTAAATTTTAGTTTAAAATATGTTAGGAATTCTAGAATTCCCTGCGCCATTGCTGGGCTTGCGAAGCAATCTTTAAGGAATTCTAAATTTATCCTTGGAATTCTAGATTTTTGCTCGCTTTAGTGGGGCAAGCCAGCCCCGCAAATTTTATAAGGGCTACGCCCTAAATCCTTAGGGACTGCCGCCCCTAAAACCACACTAAAATTTGTGGTATTTTTAGTCTTAGGAATTCTAGATTTATGCTTAAGAATTCTAGAATTCCTAGAAAATTATGCTTAGGAATTCTAGATTTGCGCTGCCCTTTAAACTTCGCGGTAGCGGCAGTTAAAAACAAGGCTCCAAGATTGCGCGTTTAGTGTGTTAAAAGCACAGCACAGACTAGCCGTGGAGAGCCGTTTGCGGCAGTGATTTAAAATTTTTCGTGCCGATTTTTCAAGGCAGCCGCCGCAGAAAAATGGTGCGAAAAATTTTAAAAGGCGATGGGCTCTCAAGCTGTGATTTTAGCACAATAAATGCGCAAGCCAGCCTATAAAAACCCAACCAAACTAAAAAATAAACTCACTCCCTAGCATCAGCTAGGACAATGCCAAAGAGCACCTCCCCACCAGCATTTTGCACACATTCTTTTGCCTCTTTCATACTAAGCCCTGTTGTGATGATGTCATCTACTAGGATAACAGGCGCTTTTAAAGGCTTTAAAAGCTTAAAATTTCTAGGATTTTTTTGGCGATATTCTAGGCTTTTGCCAGCGTATTTGACCTCGCTCATAGCTTTTAGAGCATTTGGCAAAGGCGAGATTTGAGCGTTTTTTAGGGCTTTTGCGATGATTGCTGAGTGAGAGTAGCCGCTTTTTACATTATCATCTAGAGCAATAGCGTGAATAAGTGGCTCACTAGGCAGATAAAAGCTCTGCGCAAAGCGTGAAATACTAAGCTGGCAAAGGGCTTTAAAAACCCCAGAGCCACAAAGCTTGTGCTTGGTGCCAAGCAAGGCTGAAATCTCGCTATAAGCATAGAAATAAAAGACTTCTAGCCCATCAACTAGCCTAGATTTTAGCGTATATGAGCTTAGGATATTTTGGCAAGTAGCACAAAGCAGCCTAAGGCAAAATCTCCCGCACCCCAAGCAGCGCATTTTAGTTTATACTTGCTATTTCAGCAGCGCAGCGACTTGCTAGCTCGCTTAAAGTCTCTATGACAAAAGGCTCAAGGCTTTTTAAAGTAGGTAGCGGAGCAAAGCTAATCACCGGCTCGTTTAAGGTCTTTTTTACGCTTCTATCGCCAAAGTTTGCGATGATTGTTATTTGCGAGTTTGCGTGCATATTCTTAGTGCCTATGCCAAAAATCTCGCTTTGGAATTTATCAATATTTACATTTACGCTAAAATCAGGCATCTCATCAACCACTGCTATATCACGCTTTGCAAGCTCAGCAGTGAGAGCATTTTTCATCCAAGCCTCAAGCGGGGAGCTAGTAGAAATGCGACTTGTGATATCTCCATCAGAGTTTTTTAGCACGCCGATTGTGATTTTATCATCCCTTAGATCGCTTACGCTAAGGCTGATATTTCGCCCAAGAATGCCGCTTTTGACGCTATTTTGCGCTGGCAGATCGATCGTAGTCTTTGCTGCGCAAGCAGAGAATATCACAGCCACCACAGCCGCAAAAAACAAGCTAAAAATCTTTTTCATTTATTGTCCTTTAAAAAGTTTTGCTAATTTTAGCAGATTTTTTAAGGAATTCTAGAATTCCCTAGCGAATTTTTTTCTGGGGGTTGCGTCTTTTAGGAATTCTAGAATTCCCTAGCGAGTTCTAACTAGCACTGAGCTTTGATAAAATCTAGGGAATTCTAGAAAAATCTGCTATAATTGCGCTTTTAAAGGACAAAAATGAGTAAAATTCGCAATTTTAGCATAATAGCACACATTGACCACGGCAAAAGCACCTTAGCTGATCGCATTATCAGCACTTGTGGGGCTGTGAGTGATCGCCAAATGAGCTCGCAGCTACTAGATAATATGGATATAGAGCGTGAGCGTGGGATCACCATAAAAGCGCAGTCCGTGCGACTAAAATACACGCACAAGGGCGATGAATACATACTAAATCTCATTGACACCCCAGGGCATGTGGATTTTAGCTACGAGGTCTCTCGCTCTCTAGCAAGCTGCGAGGGAGCACTTCTAGTAGTAGATGCTAGCCAAGGCGTGCAGGCTCAAACCATTGCAAATGTCTACACAGCCATAGAACACGACCTAACTATAATCCCAGTGCTAAATAAAATTGATCTGCCACAAGCTGATCCAGAGCGAATAAAAGATGAAATAGAGCATATCATCGGCATTGATTGTAGCGAGGCTATCTGCGTGAGTGCAAAAAGTGGTCTTGGCATTGATGAGCTACTTGGCGCAATTTGCGAGCGAATTCCAGATCCAAAAAACAGTCAAAAAGAGCAAATCGGCCCGAGCGATGAGAATAAACCGCTAAAAGCGTTAATTTATGATAGCTGGTTTGATAATTATCTTGGAGCTTTGGCTCTTGTGCGTGTTTTTGAGGGCTGCTTAAAAACTGGCGATGAAGCCTATATAATGGGCTCAGCGCAAAAATACCCTGTGCTAGATCTACTTTATCCGCACCCAATAGCACCGCAAAAAACCAAAAGCATAAAGGCTGGCGAAATCGCAATAGTCGTAATGGGACTAAAAACCGTAAGCCAAATCGCAGTAGGCGATACTATAACGCTAGCTAGCAACAAAGCCGCAGAGCCGATTTCAGGCTTTGAGGGTGCAAAGCAGTTTGTCTTTGCTGGGCTTTATCCTATTGATACTGACCGCTTTGAAGAACTCAGAGATGCGCTTGAAAAGCTAAAACTAAATGATAGTTCTATTAGCTACGAACCTGAGAGTTCGGCTGCGCTTGGCTTTGGCTTTCGTGTGGGATTTTTGGGCTTACTTCACATGGAGGTTATCAAAGAGCGCTTGGAGCGTGAGTTTAATCTAGATTTGATAGCCACTGCGCCAACTGTGACCTACATAGTAAAGACCACTGATGGCGGATCTTTAAATGTCCAAAACCCTAGCGAGCTACCGCCAGTAAATAATATCGCTGAAATTTTAGAGCCTTATGTAAAGGCGACCATTATCACGCCGGCTGAGTTTGTAGGCTCAATCATCACGCTAATCTCAAACCGCCGTGGCAATCAAAAGAAAATGGACTATATCACGCCTGAGCGTGTGCTTTTAGAGTATGAAATTCCACTAAATGAAATAGTAATGGACTTTTACGACAAGCTAAAATCTGCGACAAAAGGCTATGCAAGCTTTGATTATGAGCCTTGTGGGTATCAAAGCGGACGCCTTGTAAAGCTTGATATAAGAGTAGCTGGCGAGATAGTAGACGCTCTAAGCATCATAGTGCCTGAGCAAAATGCGTTTAGCAAAGGCAGAGACTTAGTAAAAGCTATGAAAGAAATCGTGCCAAGACAGCTTTTTGAAGTAGCTATCCAAGCTAGCATTGGCTCAAAAATCATCGCAAGAGAAACCGTAAAATCAGTAGGCAAAAATGTAACTGCCAAATGCTACGGCGGCGATATCACAAGAAAGCGCAAACTGCTTGAAAAGCAAAAAGAAGGCAAAAAGCGCATGAAGGCAATAGGCAAGGTAGCTCTGCCGCAAGAGGCATTTTTAAGCGTGTTAAAGATTGATTAAGTTTAAAGCTAAGAGCATGAAGGTGTTTAAAATTATTTTACTTTTTGCTGTTATTTTGGGCTTTGGCGGCTGTGTGAGCACTACGCAAACTGGCAGAAGCCAAGTCATGCTAATGAATGAGAGCGAAGAACTTCGCATCGGCGAGCAAGCAAGAGATGAAATACTAAAAAAAGCAAATATCAGCCACGACCCAGCCATGCTTGCCATACTCTATAGAGTAGGCAAAAAAATCTCACTCGCTGCTGGTAAGCCAGAGTTTAAATGGGAGTTTTATCTCATAAATGATAAGAGCAAAAACGCCTTTTGCCTGCCAGGCGGCAAGGTCTTTGTCTACACAGGGCTAATGCAGATAATCTCAAACGACGACGAGCTAGCCACCGTGCTAGGCCACGAGACTGCTCACGCACTGCTACGCCACGGCGCAGAGCGTAGCTCGATGAATAGCGTGCGCTCTAGCACAGGGCTCGTGCTAGCCATCATCATGCAAGCAGCCGCCCCAAAATACGCAAATATCGCAAATAACGCCTTTAGCATAGGCTCAAACGCCCTTGTCATGCTACCATACAGCCGCAGCCACGAGCTAGAGGCAGATAAATACGGCGTCCAGCTTATGATAAAAGCTGGATACGACCCACGCTATGCGCTTAGCTTTTGGCAAAAAATGAGCGCAAACAAAAGCAGCGGAAATGATTTTTTCTCCACTCACCCAAGCGATGAAAAACGCATAAAACAGATAAAAGAGATTTTAGCACAGTAGATTTTTTTAGGAATTCTAGTTTTGGGGGTCAGGGGGTATTTTACCTAGGAATTCTAGAATTCCTTAAACTAGAATTCTTAAACTAGAATTCCCAAAGAGAATTCCCTAAACTAAAATTCCCAAAGAGAATTCCTTAATCTAAAATTCCTTAAACTAGAATTCCTTAAACTAGAATTCCCTAAACTAGAATTCCTAATAAAAATACCCCCGCACCCCCAGAAACGCAGATAAAGCAAGAGAATTCTAAATTTTAGCGAGGTTTTAGGGGCGACATCCCCTAAGGGTTTAGGACGCAGCCCTTATAAAATTTGCGAGCTAGATTTATCTAGCCTAAAAGCGAGCAAAAATTTTAGAATTCCTAGATAAAATCTAGAATTCCTAAGGATAAATTTAGAATTTCTAAGGATGAATTTAGAATTCCTAGAGATTGCTTCGCTTCGCTCGCAATGACGAAAATTCTAGAATTCCCTAAGCCTTGTGTCATCCCTGACTTACGTTTTTTGTCATCCCCCGACTTGATCGGGGGATCTCATCACAAAGAATTTTAGAATTCCCTGCGTCATTGCGAGAGAGCAAAGCGACCGAAGCTAGGAATTCTAAATTCCCTACTATGTTATCCCCTAGCCCCTTTGGGGGATCCTTATTTTGTGATGAGATCCCCCCCCCCCGAAGGGGTCGGGGAATGACACAAGGCTTAGGGAATTCTAAATTTATTTTAGAAATTCTAAATTTTTGCTCGCTTTAGTGGGGTTTGCCCCGCTGCTTTTTATAAGGGCTACGCTCTAAACCTTTAGGACACCACCCTTAAAACCCCACTAAAATTTAGAATTCCCTGCGTCATTGCGAGGGAGCAAAGCGACCGAAGCTAGGAATTCTAAATTTTTATCCTAGGAATTTTAGAATTCCTAGGGCTAAAAATACCCCCGCACCCCAAAAAAAAAGAAAACCAAAAACTTAAGCAATTTTTAAATTCCCCAAAAGAGTATAAATATTATTTACGATATTTTACTTTGTAATCTTTGAGAGCTAGAGAGCAACCACTCACAAAACACAGCACCGCAAGCACCACCGACAAAATGCGACACTATAAACCACACACACAAATCACAACAGGGCAAAAATATATGAAATTCTAGATTTTTTTCATTAGGAATTCTAGAATTCCTAAGAAATTCCGCTAGAAAATTCTAGAATTAGACTTAGGAATTCTAGATTTTAGCCAAAAAAGAAAACCCCCGCACCCCCAAGAAAAAAGAAAAACCAAAAACACTAGGAATTCTAGATTTTAGCTTAGGAATTCTAGAATTCCTAAGCTAAAGCGTTTAGTCCGCCACTTAGCAAAGAGTTTATTTTACTTTCTATTTCGCTGATTTGATTTTCTATCATCGTTTTTTGGGCGGTTAGCTTTTGAAGTTTTTGCTCTTTTGTGTTATCAGGTAGATTTGCTGGATCAAGGCTAACAAGCCCGGCAAGCTTGCTAGCAGCAGCATTAAAGCTAAATCCCCCGCCAGCACTGCTAGTATCTGCGCTAGCATCTGCCTCGCCCACGCTAGTATCTACGCTACTTGCGCTAAGGCTTTCTATTTTTATACTAGCATTATTTGTAGCGCTGCTTGCTAGCACACTGCCAAGCTCGCCTCGCCCACGATCAAGCTCGTCGCTAGCAAGCTTTGCGTTTAGCATATCGCCATTGCTTACATCAAACTCATCTTTGCTATCATCTTTCATGCCCATGACCTGCCTGATGTGCTGATTTACGACGCTAAGCTGCTTTTCAAGCACCTTGATTTGCGCATTTAGCTGCTCTATTATCGCCTGAGTTTTGGCATCAGTAGCCCCAAACCCTTGTGAGGCAAGCTGTGCGCTGGCTTCTTGCTGGCGTTGTTTTAGCGTGGTTAACTTGCTTTTTAGGGGTACAGAAACATTGTAGATTGACCCGCCGATTGTGATATCACTCATGCGTGGCAGATCGGTAGAAATATTAAATAATTTAGTATTTTTTTAAGATTTTTTAAAATACAGCAAAAAATATAAGTTTTTTGGTAAAAAACTTTTATTTTTTAAGCGAAATTTAATAATAGCTCTTGTATAATTCCAGTTCTTTTTGAAAGACAGAAGACATTTGATAGAAGCGACACTCGTATAAACGGGGCGTAGCGCAGTCTGGTTAGCGCATCTGGTTTGGGACCAGAGGGCCGAAGGTTCGAATCCTTTCGCCCCGACCATGGTGAGTGTAGCTCAGTCGGTTAGAGCATCAGATTGTGGTCCTGAGGGTCGTGGGTTCGATTCCCACTACTCACCCCATCTATGCGTTAGTAGCTCAACTGGATAGAGCGACAGACTTCGGATCTGTAGGTTGCGGGTTCGACTCCTGCCTGACGCACCATTTAGCGTCTTGGACAGGCTTTTTCTATGCGCTCATAGCTCAGCTGGATAGAGCAACGGCCTTCTAAGCCGTAGGCCAGAGGTTCGAATCCTCTTGGGCGTACCACTTTTGGGAATTCTGGAATTCCTTGTTATTGTTATGCGGACGTGGTGAAATTGGCAGACACGCTAGACTTAGGATCTAGTGGCGCAAGCTGTGGAGGTTCAAGTCCTCTCGTCCGCACCATCCCCTTAAAATCATACTTTCAAGCACTTTAAGAAAACTTTAAAAAATAGCAAATTTTTGGTTTGGGTACGACTTTGGGTACGACTTTTTTATTAAGTTGTCTTAAACTTATAGTTCTAAGAAAGAAGATTAGAAAATGGAAAATAAAGATATAAACGAAAACTCTACACTAGATGGTAATAATATAACGGAAAACAAAATAAATATCTTTAAACGATTTATAAATTATGTAGCAGGTAGTCAACAAGGAGAAGCAATAAATCAAAAGCAAACTTTTGTTAAGCAAGAGCAAGATGAGTTTAAACAAGAACAAACTGAGTTAAAACAAGAGGAAAAGAGTGCCGAAATAATAAAAAACAATACAATAGAAATTCCAACAACTACTATTGCTAATTGGCATAGAGCAAGGGCTGAGGCTAGGCTTGAAGATGAAAAAAGGGAGCGAGAAAAAAGAGAAAAAGAAGAAAAAGAAAAGAAAGAATGGCTGGAGTGTCAGCGCAAAAATGATCCAATTTTAATATTAGAAGACAATACGCATTTTTATGGGCATTATTATAAACGTAAAGATGACTTTAGAACATACGAATCAACTGCTAAAAATATTGTTGTATTTGATTTCAATAATATGATGAAAACTAAAAGTGAAGAAGAATCCCGCTCTAAAGATTTCTTTAAAGAGATGTATAGTAATGATATCTCTATTTGGATGGATTTGGAAGGCAATATTTGTTATAAAGCGTATTCGTGTAATAAGGTATTTTCAACAACCACACAAAAACTTGAATTATTACTAAGCAATATATTACAAATGTCGGTAAAAATAGATCCACAAGGAAAAAATGAAGAGATTGCCAATCTAAAATTATACACATCAGATTTACCATTAGTAGTTGGAGAATTTTTTGCACCAGATAAAAAGGAAGAATTTATCCAAGATGTAAGACAAGATAGAAAAAATATGTTCTACATTAATACTTTTGTGCCCAAGAGTCATTTTGTTTATAATAAAAGAAGTTTTGAAAATGATATTATGTTTAAATACACCGACTATTCTTACCTTTCACATATAGCACAATATTTATTTTATATTTCTAGTTATAATATTAGTAAATTTTATTATATTATGGAATGGATAAAAACTCTATATCTTGGAGTCAGTAGAGATAAAACTTTCTTTTTAATAGGCTCTAAACAATCTGGAAAAGAGTTTTTTTACACACATATAATAAAAGAGATTTTTGGAGATTCTTATTGTTTGGAAATAGATGATGATTTTTTGAAATCAAAAGATATTGCTTCAAAATTACACAATAAAATATGCTATGTTTTTAAAAATATAAGCTTAAAGAGTATAGAAAATATTAAGACTAGAACTTTGTTAAAAAAATTGTTATGTTTAGATCAGTATGTTGATACAAATGGAATTAGCTGCAATATGAGTAGAACTATAAAATTAATTCTAGCAGAAAATGAGTACTTAATGGATTTAATGCAAGAAGATAACTATGCTGTATTTTATACTCCAGCAAATATTGGAGAAATGAAAACTTTTAATCCAAAATCTAACGATGGAATAATGGTTAATTTTGATAGAAGAATTGTCTCTAATCTTTTAAGAGAGGATATAATAAATTTTTCTTTATTTTTGGGTTCATATGAAGTAAATAATTCTGCAGCAATTTTTGTATTGCCCCATAAAGATGAAGGCAAAAAAAATACTTTATTGCTTACTCAAAATAGAATAGAAAGCTTTGCTAAAGCTATTATCAATGGTGATTTTTTGTATTTTCATCCTATTAAAGGCTTAAAACAAGATCTCTACATAGAACTAGAAAAAGATTTTAACGATAAAAAATGGATAAAACAAAAGAATCTTATTAAATGTTTTGATGCATTATATCCAGATACTATAATATCCAATAATCCAAAAGGGTTAATGGCTAAATTAAGAAAATATGATGAAGAATTTTTTCATAAATCTAATATTAAAAATGGTTCAGGTGGGATAAAATATTTCCTATTTGGTACAAATAACACCACTAATTAATCGCATTCTAAATTAAGTATCCATAATGTTTCTATAATACATATATTTTTATAGAAACAAACTTATAGTATAATTCATGAGCATGTATCAAATTTTTTATTGCTATTATTTTAAGTTTAATATAGGAAACTTCTAAAATGTATTTAAAATACTTTTTTATATCGATATCAGCATTCTAATATTCTAAAAAACTAAAATTATTTAATTTATATATTTTATTAAAATTACTTTTTTTATTAAAATTATATTAATATTATATTAAGATTTTAATTTTTTTCTTATATTTACTAAAAAATATTTTATACGAGATATAAGAAATAAACCATCTGCTATATAAAAAATTTTCAGCTACCCTTATCCATGACAAAATACAATTTTAGGATTTTGAAATGGAAATTTTTGCTAACTACGACGAGCTACTTCCAAAAGGAATTTTATTTAGCATAAAAGAAATTGACGACATGGGTTTAATCAAATCTGACATGCTAAAAAAGTTAATTTACAATAGAGAAATTGAAGTGGTTAAGGTAGGCACTAAGAATTTTATCAGCAGATCTGTGCTGATTTTATTCTTAAAAAAGAATACCTTACCAGCTCTAAAATAACCCTCTGATCTGAACAAAAAATCTAATACTTATAAAATTACTATACTTTCTAATAGCACTAACAAAGATGTAAAATTTTCTCCACTTATAGCACAGGGCTATAAGTGGATAGTGCTTTTTGATTTCCAATTTTTTTCAACCACATATTATAAAAACGAGCAATGCTAGCAAGGTGTTAGCATTGTAAAAATAAACTACTTCAAGGAGTAAAAATGAAAATTCCACGATATTACAAAAAGTCTTGGTTTCAAAGACTAATTGAGTGGCTTTTTGGTAGCAAAAAGAGGGATAGATATGAATTTTAAAGCTATTTCAAATCTCATAGGCATCCAGCGTAAGCTTAAAGGTTTTGGGCTACTTCGCCCATTCAACAATCCAAGTTTTAAACCATACAATCTAGGAGCATAAAATGACAGCAGTTCTTTCAATCTTAATTGCGATAATGGGCGCAATCAAAGACAACATACCACAAGATAAGGAGTAAAAATGATAATACAACCATTAACTAACCAAGAGCTAGAAAAACTAGCACCATCTTTATTTACAGCTGAGCCTTGCTTTGAAGCAAGTGATAAATACCATTTCATCTCTACAATCTCAGTAGTTGATGAGATCCGTAGCTATGGCTGGTATCCAGTAAGCGCGAGTGAATCAAGTGTTCGCGACGAAGCCAAAGAGGGTTTTCAACAACACTGTGTTCGCTTTAGACAGCTTGATGATTTTTTAAATCCTGGGCAAAATGTATTAGAACTACTTCTATTTAACTCACACGATAGAAGTAAGAAGTTTAGCATAAGCGCAGGTATTTATAGATTTGTTTGTGCTAATGGCTTAGTTGTCGCTGATAGTGTCTTTGAATCTTACGATATTAAGCACATAGGCGATAAAGAAAACGAAGTTAAAAATGCAGTTGATAACATAGTAAAAGCCAAAGAGAAAATCATGGATAAAATCACACTCTTTGAAAATACTATGCTAAATGAGAGTGAAAAAGAAAGCTTTGCTAGAGCTTCAATCCCGCTAAGGTTTGAAAAGCACTTGCAAGTAAATTACAAAGACTTGCTAGAACCACACAGGATTAGCGATGATAAAAACGACCTCTACACTGTATTTAATACTATCCAAGAGCATTTAATTCGTGGTAATCTAAGCGGTATAAATAAAATCACAGGTCGTAGATTTACTAGCAAAGAAATCAAATCTATCTCAAGCGATGCGCAAATAAATAAAAGCCTTTGGCAAATGGCAGAAAACATTGCCAAAATCAAACAAAGCCAAGCAGCATAAGGAGCAAAAATGAAACTACTAAACTACAAGCTTCAAAATCAAATAGAAGCTCTGGGCGAAAACAAGCCCACAAACTACTTCAAAGACTATCTAAAAGCAGTTTTAGAAGATACTAACACAACTTATTTTCAAAAGTGCGATTATCTAGGGCTTTCTCTAAGTGAGATTAAAAGCAAAATAGATACTCTTAGCGGGGATATCAGCGAACTTCAAGAGCTAAAGAAAAATCTAAGCACTGCCCTAGAAATGGCAAAAGAGCTAACTGCTGAGATTTTCATAGAAAATGGCATTGATAGAATAGATGGTAATATTATCTCATCTCTAACGCTTAGCAAAGAAAGCACTAAGCCAAAAGATGAGATAAGAATTCTAGATGAAAATGCTTTAATGGATCTTGGCTATGTGAAGTTTAGCATTGATATGGATGCTCTTAAAGCTGATATAAATGCTGGTAAGGCTGATGAGCTAAAAGACTTTGTAGAAGTAAGCACTACTTATAGCATAGTGCCTGCTAAAATCAAAGTAAATAAAAAGCGTAGTGTAAAAGCCTTAGAGCAAACCGATGAAATCTTAGAACAAGTTGCATAGGAGGCTAAAATGTTTAACGATAAGCAGATGAAAGCCTTGCAAAGTGAGCTTAGCAAAGATAGAATCAAGGTGCGTGATAAGGCAAATATAAAGCTTTCTTACCTAGAAGGCTTTGATATTATAGATACAGCAAATAATATATTTGGCTTTGGCGGCTGGGCTTATACTATCTCATCGCTAGAACAAGTAAGCCAGGAAGTAAATAGCAATCAAAATGTAGTAATTTGCTACAAAGCTATCGTAAAAGTAGATGTATATGGTATAGATCATAGCACTATGATTTCTCGTCAAGATGTAGGCTTTGGCACAGGTGTAGCAAGAAATCTGGCTGATGCGCATGAAAACTCAGCCAAAGAAGCTGTAACGGACGCTTTAAAACGAAGCCTAAGAAGCTTTGGTAATCAGTTTGGTAACTCTCTTTATGATAAGAGCAAGAGCGTAGCGCAAAATACTCCAAGCAATATGCCAAATGCGCCAGCCAATCAAAATGCTGGCTTTGGGCAAAACCAAGCTATACCAAACCAAGCACCAAATCAGGCGATGCCTAGCCAAATACCTAACCAAGCACCAAACGATCAAGTAATGGGCGATATCCAAAGTCTAAGAAATATGGGGCTTGATGTAGTAGAACAAAACGGCTTTTTGCTAGTAAAGGGTAATAATATCTTTGCCAAAAAAGATACCATAAAAGCTTTAGGCTTTCGCTGGGATAGCAAAACTAAGCAGTGGTATAAGCAACTAAGTAACGCAGCATAGGAGCAAATATGTCAGCAGCAAAATATATAAAAGCTCTAAAAGAAGTAGCTAGCTATGAAAATCTAAAAACTCAGCAGATGACAGCATTTGAGCAAAGAGCAATTACAAAGCTACTTTATGCTGTGATTAAAAATGCGCCTTATAAGTCTTATTTCAAATCCTTAGTGTGCTATGAGGAGCTAGGTGGCATCACTGAGATAGATAATGAAATGCTAGATAAGATTTACAATCTCTATCTCTTTGATATGACTTATAATCTCTTTAACACAGATGGCTTTGCAGACTACAAAGAGCGAGTTTGTGCTAGCTAGCAGAGCAATCAGCATTATTTAGAGGCTCGCTTAGAGTCTCTAAATGTATCTTGTTTTTTCTTTTTGTCATAAGCGTGTATATAAATGAGAGATTTAAAATCTCATAATCACCTAGCCTTATAGTTTAAAAACTCTAGGGAATTCTAGAATTCTCTATTTTGGCATAAAGGTAAGATTATTATATAAACACAAAGGATCGATCATGAAAAAAGATAATAGAAAAGAACAAAGGAGATATGACTCAGCCTGCACTGTTATAGATTCTGCTTTTGAAACTGATTCTAGGGTAGCAGTTGTTAGGGTTGATTTATCTTATCGAGAAGGTAAGAGTTCAGCCCAAAGGATAAATATCGATTTAAATAAGCTAAGGCTAAATGCACGCTCAAAGCCTAGTATATTTAAAGATCAAATAGGCTATGTAATAAAGCTTGAAAAGGGAGATAATGACAATTACCACGCACACGCATTATTTACATTTAAAGGGCATGAAGTAAAAAACCACAAATATAAAGCAGAGCAGATAGGTAAATACTGGCAAGAAGTAATAACAAAAGGCGATGGTATTTATCATAATTGTAACACAAAAAAATATGATAAAAACTGCCTAGGTGTAATAGAGCGCAGCAATGTAGATGATGTAGAGGCGCTAAAAGAAAATGTGCTTGGTTATCTATGTAAAGATGAGCAAAGCATAAACAATAGTGATGGTTCGGATAAGAAAATTAGAGAGTTTAGGTGTAGTATGATAAAAAAGTAGCTTTATTTCTTTTTAATAGTAATTATTTTATAATTATAAAAAAGGATAAAAAATGATAACAGCAAATGTCGTTCAAATTGGCTCATCTAGAGGGATTAGAATTCCAAAAAATATATTAGAACATTTTGGCTTTGATAAGGTAGAGTTGGAAGTACTAAAAAATGGTCTTTTGATAAAGCCTATAAATAATAACAAAATTTCTAGCTGGGATACACCAGAGCTTCGCCAAAAGGCTAGTAAAGAAAAAAATCTTTGCGATGATTTTAGTGCGGTAGACACTGATAGCTGGGAGTGGTGATGAAAAGCTATGAGATATGGTGGGTAAGCCTCGATCCAACAATAGGTGCTGAGATAAAAAAGCGCAGACCTTGCCTTATAATCTCGCCAAATGAACTAAATTATCTTAATACAAGAATCATAGCACCAATTACTTCAAAAGGCTTTGAAGCACCTTATAGAGTAGATTTTACGCTGCTTGATAAAAAAGCTAGAATTCTTTGCGACCAAATAAGATGTGTTAGCACAGAAAGATTTGTAGAAAAAATAACTAATTTAGATGCTAAAAACACCGCAAAAGTAAAGCAAATACTTAAAACAATGTTTGCTTAATGAACTAAGTATTTAGTAATATAGCTTGGATGGAATTCTCCACCCAGGCTATATTACTACTTAATAACATCAAAATTAAGCATTGTTGCCTTTATGTCAAGCTTCATTAGCGACAACGTATATCTTAATTTTACAAGCCTTTTCCCCTGCGTTTTCCCTGGCTAAATCAGTCCAGGTAATATACTTGTGGTTGTCCTGCCAGTCGGTCTTATAGCCCCTCTGCTCCATGCGTTCTATAAAGTCCTGCCGACTGGTGGCGGTTTCTTTACAGTCCAGAACCGCAAGGGCTATATCCTGCACATAACTCTTTACTTTCCCCTGCTCTGCTTGCTTCAAGATGTTATATGTGTCCTTGTTCCATGCAACTGTTTCCTCTCTCTCTTCTCCGGAGAACGTCTTGCCCTTTTCCGGTACGTGAAGCCCTTGCTCTCTGCTCTGCTCGTTGCACCTTTCTTTAAGGTCTTTGAGGTCTTGATTGCTCCATTGTAGCTTATGTCCGTCCTCATAATTCACGCTGTTCACGATAAAATGAGAGTGAATGTGTCCTCGGTCTATATGGGTTGCAATAAGCACCTCATGCCCTTTCCATGCTTCTGTATTCTTAGCAAGCTCGATAGCGTTCTTATGGGCTTGCTCTGGTGTGATATGCTCGTCCTCATGGTAGCTCTGAACAAAGTGCTTGTAGGTTCTGCCCCCAGTCTTGCCCCATAGCTCCTTAGTGGCTTGCATTTCGTCCTTTACTGTATCAGCTTCACAATGCAGACCGCTGACAAGCTTCTCCTCTGTCTTTTCCTCTTTTGTCACATAATCAAGGGCTTGCCCTATCCCTGCTTTTGAAGATACTGCTTTAATAACTGCCATACTTCTCTCACTTCTTTCATGGTGTTTGGTAGCTCCTGCTTATAGTCTACATAGCCATTTTCATTGAGCTTCTTCGCTATCTGGTTGAGGTTGTTCCCCTGCCTTTTCAGTTCTGGGTATATCTCTTTCAGTCCGTCCAAATTGACAACCTGCTTCTGTGTGAGTGCTTCAATGATATACTGCTGTTGGCTCTTTCCAGACTGCTCCACCTTTTTCTTAATAGCTTCAAGTTCTTCCTCTGAAACCCTTATAACTATCTGCTTCGGTCTTGTCCTATTCATTGAGCAATTCCTCCAACGCAAATTTAATTTCTTTCGTGAAAACCTCTCCACTAATGTGCACACTCATTAGTAACTCCTTTAGAGGACTATACTGACATAAATGTGAGTATAGGCGTTTTGAAAGTCTTTCTGTATCAGGTTTTCCGTCCATTAAGTTTCTTCTTTCCTTAACCCACTTCTTGATTATTTCAAGTTCTTCGTCCATGTTCGGCTCTTTCTCTGGTTTCCAGTCGGCTCTCATGTCTTTCAGTTTTTCTTCCCAAGTCTCGATATCATCATCGATGTAAGATATTTCTTCCTCGTCATAATCCTCTGGGTGTTCCGCTGCTTTCTTCTTATCTTCAACTGCTGATTCCAAGATATCTAATGCATTTAGATAATCCTCTGGGTTATATCCACGGAATAACAAGTCTCTTAGCAAGGTATCTTCTGGAAACATACCAAACCAACATCGGTCAAACCATTGGTCAGCAAACATTCCTGCATTTTGGACAATAAAGGGGATAATTCTCCAAAACAGTGTCCTTCCTAATTTTATTACGGGTTTTGCTCCCACAAACAGGACACAATATCCATTCGCATTTCATCATAATTAGTCTCTAATCCTTTCAAATCTCATTTTATATGACTTTTGCAAGCTGTTAAGCTAACTTGTGGAACATATGCCGAACCTTATCTATACGGCTATTCGGGCGGCGGGGTTGGCAAATAAATTTACCAATAGCTGGCTGGTATCCTTTTAACTCTGTCAAGCAGACTCCCTGCCCATTTGTGAAATTAGTTAAATCGTTCCTGTATTCTTGAATACATCTAGCAGGGATTTCTCCTTTCAGAATGACCTCGTCATTCTTTATCTGAGTACTTACAATATCTGCACAATACCTTGGAGCATCATGATACGCCCGTGAGAGATATTCCTGCGGTGCATAAATTTCAAAGTGGAGATATGGCTCTAATAGTTCTGTCCCTGCTTTTTTTAAAGCCTGCTCCAATACGATAGGGGAAAGCAGCCGAAAGTCTGCGGGGGTACTTACAGGACTATAATACAATCCATATTCAAAACAGATTTTACAGTCTGTCACTTTCCATCCATACAGCCCCTGCTCGCAGCCATAAAGAACCCCCTCCATAACCGCATTTTGGAACGATTGATTTAAATATCCAAGTGAAACTCTGCTTTCATACTGCACTCCGCTTCCAATAGGGAGCGGCTCTATGGACAACCCGACAGAAGCCCAGAAAGGATTTGGCGGGACTTCTATGTGGATGGTATATTCTGCTTTTCTAAGCGGTCTTTCCATATATATAACAGTAGGCTCTTTTATTTCTGCCTCCACATGATATTTTTCCTCAAGGATGGCACAAATGACTTCCATCTGCACATTCCCCAAAAAAGAAAGTATAATCTCATGCGTTGTAGTATCCACATAATATTTTAAAAGAGGGTCGCCATCTGAAATTTCTTTAAGTGCCTCAAGCAATATTTCCCGCTGTTCAGATTTCTTTACTGCAATCGTTGTTTGGAGCATAGGGAGAGGATTTTCAATAAATTTTCTCTGCGGCAACAGTATTTCGTTCCCCAAAATACTGTTTAGCTGCAAAACATCATTTGGTAAAATTACAATATCACCAGAGCAGGCTGTATCGGATGAATATAATTCACCGTTTGTCGGAACATACATCTCTGTGATTTTTATTTTCTCTTTTTCAGATATTCTAATAACATCCCTCAAATGCAATGTTCCGCTATATATACGCACATAAACAAAACGCCGCCTTTTCTCTGAATATTCAATCTTAAAAACCTGCCCGCATAGTTCAGATTGACCTTCAGGCGTTGATGAATAAAATTTACTGGCAATTACTTCTATAAGCTGCCGAATCCCCAGATTGTTTTTAGCGCTTCCGTGATAAACGGGAAATAACGTTCCGTTTTGGAATCTCCTGTTTTCTTCCTGTTCCAGTTCTGACATTTTAAACGGTTTCCCTGACATATATTTCTCTAATAGTTCATCGTTTCCCATAATTACCGCATCCCACTGTTCCATATCGTCATTGTCCGTTACATTTATATGGGGATGCTGCCCAACCTTTTGCTTCACTATAATTTCCGAAGAAAGCTTTGCTTTCATTTCCCGATATACCATTGGCAAATCAATCCCCTCTTGGTCAATTTTATTGATGAAAAAAATTGTCGGAATCTTCATTATCTGTAGTGCATGAAACAGTATACGGGTCTGTGCCTGTATGCCATCCTTTGCAGAAACTAATAATACTGCTCCGTCTAATACGGATAAAGAACGGTATACTTCCGCCAAAAAATCCATATGGCCTGGCGTATCTATAATGTTGACTTTTACATCCTCCCACTGAAAAGATGTCACTGCTGTCTGGATAGTGATTCCCCTTTGACGCTCCAAATTCATTGTATCTGTCCTTGTTGTGCCTTCATCTACGCTCCCTAGTTCTGCAATTGCACCACTGGTATACAATAAACTTTCCGTTAATGTTGTCTTTCCTGCGTCAACGTGAGCCAGAATGCCTAAGTTAATTATTTTCATGTGATTTTCCTCCTATGGAGTTATTTACCTATCAACACCCAAAAAAGGGCATAAAAATACCCAGTGATAAATACTCCTATCACTGGGTAAATAACTCCAATAGCCCCAAAACACTTATATGTTTTCGGGCATATAAAATCACATGATAAAAGTATTCTTAAACTGGGTACAAAAAACTAAGCCCCATATTAAAAGTGAAACGGGACTGCTACTTTTTGTTCCCACTATCAAATTGACAGTTTATTTAAGAATACCTTGCCGCATATTTATTAACTCCTTGTATAATATTGAATCTAATTATACTCCTTAATCCTTTATTTGTCAAGCTGACAAACTAAAGCAGAAAAAGCGGCAGGATTTCCCCCTGCCACTAATCATCTGTTTATGCAAAAATAATTTCCTTTTCCACAATCTCTCTTGCACAAGCCCTTATGTTATTGAGGCATCCTGTCCATTCTAAGGCGTTTTCTGCCTTTAGCTGTTCCGTTATGCCCTGTGCCTGTTTCATACCCTCTATGAGCCTTTCAAAGCGTTCCTGTGCCTGTCTGTTGATGTCGGCAAGGTAGGCGTTTAGCCTGCCGCTTGTAAGAAGATTGGTGTATGTAACTTTACGGTACTGTTTTAGATAATCTAAATGCCGTTGCCCCCAGATGCCTATTGCCTGTTCTTCTTCGGCGGGTACAGTTAAGCACGGTATCAAATAATCCCCTTGCCTTTCGTATTTGCCGCCCAGTTCCTCAAATAATGATTTTGCCATTGTCTGTTACCTCCACATTCTTTTTTATTTTGAATGTCCGCAAAATCCGTCCTACATCCATTGGAGCTTATGACCGTTCTCATAATTTACGGAATTGACAATAAAGTGCGTGTGTATATGCCCCTTGTCTATATGCGTGGCTATCAGAACTTCATGCCCTTTCCATGCCTTTGTATGCTCTGCCAGCTCGACAGCGTTCTTGTGAGCCTGCTCCGGGGTTATTTCCTCGTCCTCATGGTAGGATTGCACATAATGCTTATAGGTTCTTCCGTCCGTCTTGCCCCACAGCTCCTTTGTGGCTTGCATTTCCTCCTTGACCGTCTCCGGCTCACAATGCAGACCGCTGACAAGCTTCTCCTCTGTCTTTTCTTTTTTCGTCACATAATCTATTGCGTGCCCTATGCCCGCCTTTGAAGATACCGCCTTAATGACTGCCATACTTTGTTCAGCTCCTCTCCATGCTTCCGCACTTCCGCTTCACTCGGCAACATTCCCCCCTCATTACACCTCTTTGCTATTTGGTTGAGGTTGTTCCCTATCCGTTTCAGTTCCGGGATAAGTTCTTTGATACCGTCCGTATTCACGATCTGCTTCTCCAGCACACAGGAAAGGATATACTCCTGCTGGTTCTTTCCACTCTCTGAAATCTTCTCCTGCAACTGCTGGTATTCTTCTTCACTTACTCGGAATGATAACTGCTTTGGTCTTGTCTTGTTCATGCCCTTACCACTCCATATCCATGACATCAAGTAAGTCAAAGAAACGCTCCAGCGTCTTATTTTCCTTTTCTGCCGGGTTCTGTTTTACATATTTATCAATTACTTTCATCAGCTCCTGCACCTCGTATCTGTACTCAAACTGAATTTTATCCATTTCTTTTTTCATGCCTTTGACCTCTCTTTCTTCGGTGCTACCACCGTCAAATTATGAGCCTTTCGGCTCTCTAAAAAGGGGGATTGAAGGGGGCTTGCCACCCTCACAAGTTCTAAAGTGGTAACACTTTAGGGAACTTGCAACATACCCCACACCACTAATATACTATAGTGGCTATCACTTGTCAAGTGGGGTGTGTTGTGGTGCGTGGATTATGCCAATAATCCAGTGGAGCTTACTTCCTCTTAGGTGCTGAGGGAATGGAAAAAAGAGATAGTCAAGGGCTTGTTTTTTTCTCTGCAGCTATGAGCTTCCGCTTGCGGATCAGCGAATGGCAGCAGTGAAAAAAATTGTCGCAGACAACCCTTTACTCTCTCTTTTTGGAATGGACAATGCTCCTATGAGGAAGTAACGGAACGGTCGTGCTGTCGTTTCCCCCTCTGGCATTGTAGCCAACAAAAAAGAGTATCAAGGGTAAACTGTACAGTCGTTCCGACTGCCCTTGACACTCTTTTTCTTATGGCTCTTGGGTAATTAAGGGGAAATGACTTAAAGGGCTTCGCCCTCTTTCCACCACTTCAATACAGTGTGTCGGCTCAATCCAGTATCACGCTCACAATCTATTTTCTTTCCGTCTGGGTGGTTCGCCTGCCATTCTTCGACAATCTTCGCCTTGTCTGGTCTGCCCCCATTAGTACATTCTCCCATTTCAACCTTAAAAGCCCTTTGGTTATTCATGTACTTAACGTGTACCGCTTGCTTTCTTCCATTCCGTTTATTTGGTGGTATAGCTACCTTTATCATCTGACTTATCTATCTCTTTTGATATAGCATCACTTAGATGTGAAATTTGATTTGATAATTTATGTGATATCCGTAATGCTTCACGGCATTTTTCCGGGAACCATTCTTTTACAAGCCAATCATCATCATAATCACTCATAGCTTCATAATCGCTTAATGGCGCATAATCACTTTTTGTAAGTGATACAAAATCATCACATAGCTTAACATATTCTTTATGAATTTGTTCATAGCGATAATCCCTAATCACGCCAGTTAATTTGTCTTTTAGAATATCTAAACGACTAACTTTGTCTGGGTCTAGGTTTTGTCTTTTTCGTTCGTTGCCAAGCCAATACCAAACTCCTGCCGATGCTCCTGCTATTATAAGTGGTAACATTTTTACTCCTTTTAAGAAAAATTGTAAGAGAAGTTTATCAAAGCATTACGATATATTATGTCGTAATAAAGTAAAATAAATAAATATTTTTAAAAGTTATTTATTTTTTGGCATTTACATCAATACGACACTATCTGTCGTATTGATGTTTTATAATTCGTCTTAAATTTTTAAGGAATTAAAATGGCTCAGCTTATTATTTTACTTATAGCACTTTGGGTGCTTTGGGGTATTTGCTATATGGTTTTTAGGACAGTTGGCATGATAAGGGCTGCAATATTTTATTTAGCAGAAAAATACGATTTGCCAATATACGATAAAAGCAAAGATGAGGAAAATCGCTTTAAGAATTTTAATGCCAAATTAGGCATTTAACTAGGTTTTACTCCCACTAAAAATCTACTTAAATTTAAGTAGATTTTTAGTGGGGGGGGGGTATAATGAAATTTAAAAATGTAAAAAATAAAGGAGGTGTTTATCGTCTGAAAATGTGAGTTTTCCTTGTGCTACTTGTGGGGCTTGTTGTAGGCATATTTCAAATATTGCTGAACTTAAAGACTTTGATCTTGGCAATGGAATATGTAAAGAGCTAGACCTTAAAAGCAATAAGTGCAAGATTTACGAAAATAGACCGCTAATTTGCCGTATAGATGAAATGTATAAGGCTTTTAGTAAGGTTTGGAGTAAAAAAGAGTTTTACTCTTACAATGCCAAAGCCTGCAATGAACTACAAAGGCTAGAAAACATTGATGAGAGTTTTAGGGTAAAAGAAAATTTTTAAGGAGAACAAAATGCCATTACCGTTAATTCCAATTGTAGCTGCTGGATTGGTAGCTAGCGCACTAGGATATGGAGCAAAAAAAGGATATGATGCCTATAAAGACAGCAGCGAGGCAAGCGAAAAAAGAAATGAAGGTCAGCAAATATACTCTAATGCTGTTGATGCCTTTAAACTTGTTCAGGATAAAACTGATGAAGTTTTCAAACAATTTGGAGAAGAAAAACAAAGAACTCTCAATGGAGCATTAGAGCGTTTTGCGGCGCTAATTTCTAGACTAGAAACTGCCAATGATGATTACAGTGTAGAAATTAACGGCAAAGATGTTGAGCTTGCTAAAATTAGCGATAGCGTGTTTGAGCTAAGCTCTATGATAGGCGGTGTGATTGCTGCTGGCGGAGCTGGTGCTTTGGCTGGATTTGGTGCTTTTGGTAGTGTGGGATTACTTGGTGCTACTTGCGCCACTACTGGAACTGCCATTGGCTCACTTACTGGTGTTGCCGCTACAAATGCTACTCTTGCGTGGTTTGGTGGTGGTGCTTTAAGTGCTGGTGGTCTTGGAATGGCTGGCGGAACTGCTGTGCTTGGTGGAATTGTTGCTGCACCTGTTATCGCAGTAGCTGCTATAATTTTTGCTTATAAAGCAGAAACAGCAAAAGAAGATGCAAAAGGCTTTAAAACATACTGCGAGCAAGCAGCCGAAGCTCTAAAAGCGCAACAACCATTACTAAAAAAGCTGTATTATAAAGGTGATGAAAAGCGCAGAAGTCTTATTAAAATGGACTTAGAGCTTAGCGAACAACTTGATCTAGTTGAAAAAATCGCAGATGATAAAGGCAATAATCCAGCTGTTTGGAGTAATGATGAGCAAGACAAGCTTCATATCTTAGTAAATACAGCTGAGAGTGTAATAGCCATTATCAATGAGCCTATACTAAGCGATGATGATGAGCTAACTAAAAAGCTTATATCTTTACAAGAAACACATGCTAATATTTTAAAAGAAATAAAAGCTAAGTATGAATAAGCACTAAAATTTAGTAGTTTCACTTTGGAATTCCAAAGTGAAACTCTACCTAAAAAGGATAAATCAATGCCACAAGTAGTAACAGCAAGAGCAAGAACTCTAAGTGATGAAATAATAGAAGAAATAGGCAATCAAACCTTAGCTAGATTTGGGCTTAATATATTTAGCTTAAATACCTATGCAGGATATGGTGCTGCTGTGGATGCGCAAAGGCATATGGAAGCTACTGCCAAAATTCACGCCAAAAACGATAAGAAATATGGATTTTTACACGAAGATCTAGTGGCTAGTGATACAAATATAGAAAATGCTTTAAATACTGATGGTGGCGCATATGGTGCTGATCTTGGTAAAAATTTAAATAAAGGCACAGTAGCACTTCGCACAGATACGCTAGCATATATCACAAAAGCGCAAAGCGGAGCACTACAAAAAGCCATTGATGATTTACCAAAAAGACAAGCTAAGCTTAATGAATTATTAGCTCAGGGCTACCCTGCTGATAGCAAAGAAGTAAAAGACGCAGCTAGCAAACTAAGAGCATCTCAAAACGCACAGATAGAACTTGATTTTGTAAATAAAACATACACAAAAGAAGAGCAACAAGCTATGCTAAAAGAATTTGGCATACAAACCAACTCAAATGATACGCTAACTGATGTAAAAGTATATAAAAATGGTGAAATAAAGGTAAATGGTCAGTTAAAGGCAGTTAAAATAAATAATAATAGTGATCTAAAAAAGCTTTATGGCAAAAATGATAAATACCTAAATGAAGATGGATTAAAAATAATAATCACAAAAGATGAATATCCAAAAGCAAAAGAGCTTTTAGAAAATACAATAAAAAATGAAAAAGATCCAGTAAAAAGAGAAAACGCTAAAAAATTGTTAGCAAAATTAGAACCTAGCAATTACACAATAGCTGATAGCCAAAATGCTTTGGAAATCTCTAAGTGGAATACTATAAAAATGGGAGCAGCGCATGTGGCTACAACTGGGCTTAGCGAAGCTGCTGTGATGGCTCTTAGCATTATCGCAAGTGGAGCTGTCTGGGAAATAAAAGACATGTGCTTTGGTAACAAATCTACACCACTTGAAGTAAGAGTGCAAAGACTTTGGGATGAAATAGTAAAAAATTTTAAAAACCTAGGTCATGCTTTTAGTAAAGGTGGAACTTATGCCTTGGTAGATATAATTGTTAAAACAATTGGTGCTGAGTTGCGAGCTATTTGGGGCAAGCTAAGAAGCTCTGTTAAGCAAATATATAATGCTATTTATGATTATATCACAGGAAAAACAAAAAGTTTTAAAGACCTGCTATCTGTGATTTTAAAAGGGCTTATTTCTACTTTATGGGTAAGCGCATCTATTTTTATCTCAAAGCAACTGGACTTCTACCTAACGCCGATAATGCCTGGCTTTGCTAATATCGTATCTGGGGCATTAACCATCGTAATATCTGCTTTTGCTATAGTGCTTGGCAGTAAAGCGATCGATATGGCGCTTGATAGCATATTTGCAGCGATTGCCGCAAGAGATTTCGCAAAGCAAAGAGCAGATGAAATAGCAGAGCTTGTGGCTTCTAATTTGCCAGCTTTGATTGCCGAGCGAGAAAAACTAGAACTAGCAGTAGAACAAGCTCATGTTGAGCGAATGATGGCACTAGACTCAGCATTTAGCGACTATGCTAATGCTAAGTTTGGTGGAGAATTTTCTGCTATTTTTGCTTCGCTTGATAATATCTGTAAGCTTCATGGCACAGAGCTAAAAATAAGAACAAAAGAACAACTAAAAACTTTTGTAAATAGTGGTAGTGGGAGACTTCATTGGGATTAAATAAATAATTCAGTTTTTAAAAACAATATACAAAAGGAGAAAAAATGAACACAAAAAACACACTCAATAATGAATTAGAAAAATTAATATGTGAATTTATAGAACTTATAAAAAAATATGAAAATTTCACGGGTAATAAATATGAGAATTTGGTAAGCAATGAATATAAAGGGAAAAAAGTAGTGGAGATATTAAAAAATTTTACCACTGATTTATCAGAACAAAAAATAGAAATAGATACTGCTATGAAAGAAACAATATTGGAAATGTTAGCTACTCTTGCTCAAAAGTTGCTAGAAGAGGTAGAAAAATATATAGTTTCTGATGATGTTAAAGAAAGTTTTAAAAATTTATCATTTTATACTGAAATTGCCGAATATCATACAAGGATTTCTACAAAACTAATAAACATTTCAATGGCAAAATTAGAATTAAAAAAAAGGATTTCTACAAAACTAAAAAACATTTCAATGGCAAAGTTAGAATTAAAAAAAAAAAAATGAAAAATACTAATTTAACATCAAAAGAAGCTCAGCTATCTCGGCTTTTACAAATGCTTGGAATTCTTAGCAGAGAACAAAGACTAAATAAAGATGAACTACTAAATAAGTTTAATATTGATGTAAGAACATTTCAGCGTGATATTAAAAAGATTAAAGATGAATGTAATCTTGATATCACACGAGGCAAAGATGGCTTTTATTATCTAAATCGTGGATTAGAAGCTGACGGAGCTTTGAGCTTTGATGATATTAAACTTTTTGCTAAAAATAGTGGTTTTGGAGATATTTATCCAAGCTTAGATGATGAAACCATAACTGATGCTTTAAATACCGATTTTAGCAAGTTTTATGCTATGAGCTCTCAAACTGGCAAAAATCAAAAAGAGCTTAGTGCTATTTTTGATGATTTACGAACAGCTATTAAAGAACATTTAGAGCTAAATTTCTATTATGATGGCAAAGAACGCTTAGTAAAGCCTTATAGACTTGATTTTATAGATGGTATTTGGTATTTGCTTGGTGATGAAAAAACTAAGCTTAAAAGCTTTTCTCTATTGAAAATCAAAAAATGTCAATTTCTAGGTGGCTTTGAGCCATCTAGAATTTTTTTACGCCGTATTAAAGAAAATGATTTAGAATGGATTAGCCAAAATATCAAAATAGCTAGAATTCTAGTTTTGCCAAAAGCAAGAGAATATTTTGAACGAAAAAATATATTTAAGAGCTTTAAAATCTTAAAAGATGATAATAATGGTATTTTGCTTGAAGTTCGCTTTGCCTTTGATGATGAGCTTTTAAATGTAGTAAAAGCTTGGATACCATATATAAAAATAATAGAACCACAAGAGCTGAACGCTAAGCTAAAAAATTCACTACTAGAATATGCAAATTCTATATAGCTTTTATATTTCTTTTTCTAGCTCTAAGCCCTTGCGATCTGCCAAGCAAAAAATAATCTTTTCTTCAAGGCTTTCTTTATAGGAATTCTCTACTTCGCTCATATCTATTCTCCGTGATTTTTTGCCCAAAGTAGAGCATTATCAGCCACAACATCGGCACTCATGGTATGAAGTACATCGTAGCAAGGCACGAGATATTTGCTTATACACTCAGTTTTATTTAGCAGTCTATACACTTGCGACGGTGCTAGACTATTGCGCCTAGCTATTTTGTGTATTATATAGATTATGAAACTAGCAGTATCTTTATCCATTATTTTAGCTCTCAGATGGCATTAGCTATCCTTGGTAATTCAAAATTATTCTCTATACGCATCTTTTCTAGCTGCTACTCTAAGTACCAAGATTATTAGTTCATTTTCTTTCTTTTTGTATATTGCTCTAAATGAGCGAATTCTAAGCCTATAAAGCCCTTCGTAACTGCCTTTTAAAGCCTTGATTTTCGTGGTTTTTAAAAGCTCTTGTTCGTATTCGTGGCTAAAATTAGTAGCAAACTCGCTTAGAACTTTCATTATTATAACGCTATTTTCTTTGCCTATGCCAGCAAAGTCCTTTTTAACTCTACTTTCAAACTCTAGCTTATAGCTCATCTACAAACTTTTGCATTTCATCTTGGCTAATGATTTGTGGGTTTTTGAGCCTATCTTGCGCTATTTTTAGATCAAGCGTGTCAAAGTAAAGCTCCAAAGCATTTGCTATAATTCTGCTTTTTGATAAGCTAAGCTCTTTTGAAAACTCGTCTAATTCATTTTTTAAAGCGTGTTCTATAGTAAAGCTCATTTTTGCTACATTTTGCATTTTTATCCTTTTTTAGAAACAGTAGAAGTATATATAAAAGTATATATAAAAGTCAATACTTTTATACTGATGTATAAAACTTTTTATTTTTATTAGCTGAAATCTAGCGAATTTTTGGTATAATCACGACAATGGAGTGCTAATGTGCCAATGTGGTCAAGGGCGGATTGCCTTAAACGGCGATAAATACAGGTTCGATTCCTGTTTGGCACTCTAGCTTTTTGCTAATTTTTACTAATTTTTACCATCTCTATATTTGTTATTCCATAAGTTCCCAGCTCTCCGCTAAAACACACATAATGTATTATAAGCTTTATCGTTTATTTGCATATCTACTTTTTCACTCTTTTAAAGAACTCATCAAGTCCCTCTGCTGCTACTTCTTGGCGGACTTTTGAGTAGCGTTTGGTCACGCTTGTAGATGTGTGTCCTAGGATAGATGCGATTTGCTCTAGCGTTTTACCCTCTGAGACTAGCACACCACCTATTAAGTGGCGCAGATCGTGGATGCGGATATGAAGTCCTAGCTTATCAAGCACTTTTTGCCAGTGTTTTCTTAGTGTGCTATTATCCATTTTTTGGCTTTTATCTTTCATGGCTGGAAAAACAAAACCACTTTCTTTTATACCGATATTTTGTAAGGCTTCAAGTAGCTCATTGCTTAGTTTGTAGGTCATAGGCTTTCTAACCTTATTATTTTCATATCTTATTGTGTAGGTCATAGCTTCTAAGTTTATATCTCGCCACTCAAGGCTTAAAACTTCGTTTAGCCTTCGCCCATGCGAAAGCCAAACAAATATACTTCTAAAAGGTTCTACTGGATAGTTATAGAGCAAATCATAAAGCTCTTTTAGCTTATCATCACTAAGCTCTATGCTAACTTCATTATTAAACTTTGGTATTTGAATAAAAATAGCAGGATTTGACTTTAGAGTGCCATTTGCTACATAATACTTAAAGAGTGGTCTAAGCGCTTCTTTTATAGATTTTGAGCTTCTTGGAGCCATGCCCATATCTAGCATTTTATTTACTATATCTTGTAATCGCCTAGTGCTAATTTGAGTAATTGGCGTTTTAGATAGCTTCTCATCTGAAAATATCCATTTGTTTGCCACCAAAATATAACCATTTATCGTATTTGGAGAGAGCTGATTGCGTTTCATTTCTATATATTCATCCCAAGCTTCTTTAAGTGTTGGAATTCTAGTTTTTTCAGTTTTGCGATTACCTTCTTTTAATTGTTTTATTAAATTCTCTCTTTGTGATGCTACTTCTTTTATAGCTTGTAAAAAAGTAATTTTATTAGAAAATGAAAAACTTTTTTTGGTCTGCTTTTTATTTCCGCTTTCATCAACAGCATAAACTCTTAAATACAATTTAAAATCACAGCCTATATAAGTTGGAGCTTTTGTAATTTCTTTTGTGCCAAATATTCCATTGCGATTGTCAAAATAGATGTTTTTACAATCTACATTTTTAAGATTGATTTTTATTAAATCATTAGTCATTGCTAACCTCGATTTGGGTACGACTTTGGGTACGACTTTTTATGGTAAATTATATAAATTTGTAGCTTAAATAAAAATTAAGAAATCTCTAAAATAATGAAATATTCATCTTTTATATAGAGTTATAATTAGTTATAAATTCTAAGGGTCTTAGACTTAGTATCTACGATACAAAGGGGCTAGAAATGAAAGACTTTGAGGCGACAAAAGGCGAGATCGAGAGTTTTTTAAGCGAAAATAAAGCTAAAAGCGCAGATGAGCAAATTCACATTGCGTGGATGTGTATAGGCGAGGATAGCAGAAGATTACAAGATGGCGAGATAGAACTATACAAAATGCTAAAAGCGTATGGAATTCCTACAATAGTAGTCGTCACCAAAGCCGAGCGTGACAAAGACCCTAGCAGCGGCGAGAAATTTAGCGATTTTATAAAAAATGAGCTTGGGCTAAAAGAAAGCGAGTTTGAGCGAGTAAGGGCACTAGAAAGCGAGGATGATGAGGGCGTGATCAAAAAAATCATGGGTGTAGATCTGCTAATAAATAAGACCTTTGAGACCTTGCCACAGGCAAAAAGTCTAGCCTTTGCAAGGCAGCAAGAATACGACAAAGAGATGCGTGAGCTTGCTCTAAAACGCCTAAGAGAGAAAGCAAAAGAAGACGCCCAGATCATCACGCATAGCTACGCTAGCATAGCAGCTGGTATAGCAGCATCGCCTTTGCCTTTTAGCGATATTGCGCTGCTGCTGCCTACGCAAGTCGGTATGATTTTACACATTGCCAAAGCTTATGAGCTAGAAATGAACGCAGAAAGTGCCAAAAAGCTAATAATCGCTCTTGGGGCTGTGGCTGGGACTGGCTTTGCTGTTCGTGCGGCTCTTGGGACTGCTTTGAAGTTTATCCCAGGGGCTGGCAGCCTAGCAGGTGGTATGATCAATGGCACAGTCGCTGCTGCTACGACTGAGATGATGGGGCAGACCTTTATAGCGTATTTGGATGATAATTTTAGCAATCTAAGCGAAGCTATAAAAAACATAGGCGCAGAGGCTCTAAAAAAATATGCAAATGCTTAAAATATACTAGGGAATTCTAAACTCTAGAATTCCCACAAAGGAAAGCAATGATATTAGGTGTTGATTTAGAAGAAAAATCATGGAATAGTTCATATTGGGACTATTGCATTAAAGTACATGCTATCCAAATAAAAAATGGAAAAAATATTTATCTTTGGCAACCCTTTAACAAATATTATAACTATAACACAAGAGGACCTGGCAAGATAGCAGAAGAAATTCTAGATATGTTTCCATACGCAAAAGAAGTAGCTCCATATGAAAAAATAGTTTTTTCACTAAAAAATGTGAAAATCAAAGAAGCAAAACACTCTGTAAAAATACATCAGCATAAAGAAGTAGGCAAAGATGATATAGAGCTTTTAATGAAAGAAGTGTTAGAGCTAAACAAAAATGAAGTTTACGAACATGAAATCATTCAAATTTTGCCCTTTGCTTTTGGGCTAGATAGTGTGGGTGAAGTAAATGATCCACTTGGTAAAAAAGGCGCAACACTAGAAGTAAGCGCAAATATCATATACGCAAGAAAAGAAAAACTAGATTTTATGCGTAAGATAATAAAAAAGCTAGGCACGAGAGTAAAAAGCTACAACTTTGTTTATAGTGAGTATGCAAAAATGATTACTGAGCTAAAAATAGATGAAGTAGACATTTATACAGAAAATATAAACTATGAAACATTGGAGTTGGAGTATAAGAAAATAGATAGTGTTAGTGATTGGCTTAGACATTATGAATTGTTGTTAGGGCTTTGTCTTTATGGTCGTGGCTATAATGCCTTGTATGAAGTAGATAGCAATGGAGATGTGTTTTTAAAAGGATTTTAAGGAGAAAAAAATGTATAAAGAAAAAATACAAAATTTGTTAAATGAGCTTAGCGTGGGGCTATTTGAAAGAGAAGAGTGCTTAAAGCTGGTATTATTATCTATGTTTGCTGGAAAATCAATATTTCTTTATGGTCCTCCAGGAACTGCAAAGTCTATGATAGCAAGAAGAGCAAGTTTGGCATTTGATACTCTAGGGAATTCTAGAATTCCTAGTGAGAATTCTAGAATTCCAAATGAAAACTCTACTGAGAATTCTAGAATTCCTACTGAGAATTCTAGAATTCTCAATAAAAACAAAGGCTTCTTTGCTTATCTTATGAATAGATTTTCAACACCAGAAGAAATCTTTGGTCCAATAGACATAGCAGAGCTTAAAAAAAATAATCTAACAAGAAAAACAGATGGCTATCTACCAACTGCTCATTTTGCTTTTTTAGATGAAATTTGGAAAAGCTCACCAGCTATACTAAATACCTTGCTTACTATCATAAATGAGCGAATATATAGAGATGGTAATACTGATGTAAAAGTGCCTTTAAAAGGCATAGTTTGCGCTAGTAATGAATTCCCACCAGCTAATCAAGGCTTAGAGGCTTTATATGATAGAATGATTTTAAGATATTTTGTAAAGCCACTAAATGAAAAAGAGAATTTCTTAAATCTAGTCTCAAATGAAAGCGATAAGAGCGTAGAGCTTAGAGAGACTTTTAGTCTAGGTGAGCTTGATGAGATAATTACTTTATCAAAGGCTGTGAGCTTTGATGAGAGTGCAAAAGAGGCATTTTGCCAGATTAAGGCGATGATTGACGAGCTTAGAGCTAAGCCAGAGCTTATTAAAGAGCTTTTTGGGCTTGAGGGCGTAAGTGCGCCTTATATCTCAGATCGCAGATATAAAGAATGCGCTAGTATCCTAAAAGTAAGTGCTGTGCTAAATGATAGAAATATCATCGTAAAAGACGATCTAGCCCTTTTAGCGCATAGTTTGTGGGAGGATGAAAAGCAAATGGAGCTTATAAAAAAAGTGCTTGAAAAAATCCTTGGCAAAGATGAAGAGATAAGAGGGCTAAAAGCTAGTTTCAAAGCCTTAGAAACAAAGGCAAAAAACAACTCTTTTGAGAGCTTAAAAGGTGAGTTTGACACGCTAAGAGATAAAATAACAGCAAAGCAAATATCGCTTGATAATGAGATAAACAGCACTCCAAATAATGTATTTTTGGGCTTTAGGCAAAAAACTGCTATAAAAGAGCTAAAAAATCTAGCTCTTGGGCTTGATGAGTGCCAAACAAACACGCTTTTAAAAGATGAAAAAAATCATAAAATGCTAGAAGTGGTTTATGAAAAAACCCAAAAAATCCTACAAGCAAGCGGCGTAGATGATAGCAAGAGCGTTAGCGAGGTAAAACTAGCTATAAATCAGTTTTTCATGGGACAAATGAACGATGATGAATTAGCAAAGAAACTTGCTAGTGTTATAGTCTTTGGCAAAATGGCAAATAACGCTAGTTTGGGCTTTGCAAAGCTTTTTAGCGAGATAGTGGCACAAAACTCATCAAATGATCTACTAGCAGCTGGGGCAAAAGGAATTTCAGCTGCTATCAGCCACGATAAAGACAAGCTAATAAATGATCTCATCACAGCCGTAAAAGAGCATAAAAAGGCGTGAAAATGCTACTAGATGACCACGGACTTCTAAATGATCCTAAAATTGCCAAGCTCTATGCGCAAGCAGTGGCTAATAAAAATGAGCAAATCGTAGCTGCGGTGGCAAATCCGCCTTTTGAGAGTGAGCGAGCGGCTTTGCTAGAAAGAGCAGGTGCTAGTGCGGAGAAGGGAGTTTTAGATGACGATATAGAGGCATTTGCTAAATTTAACGAGGGGCAAAATCTAGAATTCCTACGCCACAGAGCAAACCTAGCAGACAATGAGAGCAAAAGAGCCGAGCTGCACGGCTATATCGTGGATAAATGGCAAAACATTTTAGCTGAGAAAATCGCTATTTGGAAAAAGCAAAGAACGCAGGGCTTAGAAGATGACTTTTTTGTGCGTATGCAAGCGTGGTTTGATGCGCTTTTAAAAGCTCGTGAGTTAGCGCAGATAAGCCCTGAGCTTTTTGGCGAAGATGGGCTAATGATGGATGCTATAAGCCTAGTAAATGACGCTCTTGATACTAGCGATTTGGGCGATGAAAAGGCGCAAAATGCTATGCTAAAAGCACTTAGCTCACTAAGCGATATAACCATGGATGATAGTGGCGAGATCCCAGCAAATGGCTACAAAGGGCAAAATCGCTCTAAAAAGCTAAGTTTAGCGCAGATTTTAAAGCACTTTAACAAAATCAAAAATAATGAACCTTTGATGAAATTATGTGAAATGCTAGGCAGACTTAGAGAGGCTAGGGATGAAGTTTTTATGGAGAAAATCAAGGAGCAAACGGCGTATTCTTACACGCAGAGTGTGCCTACAAAACGCACAAAAGAAGAAATCTGTGGCGTGGAGCTAGGTGCTGATTTGGCAAATCTTGTACCGCAGGAATTTTCGCTATTAAATGATGATGATTTGGAGATTTTATTTGATTTGAAGCTTTTGGAAAAAAGGCTATTTTGCTTTGAAAAGCAAGGGCTGGTAGAAAAGCAAATCAAAGATGTAAAAGAGATAGAAAAACAAAAGCCAAAAGAGCAAAAATCAAAGGATAAGAATAAAGGCGCAATTATACTATGCGTGGATACTAGCGGATCTATGAGTGGGGAGCCTGAGATGGTAGCAAAGGCTCTAACGCTATTTATCGCAAGCCGTGCTAGGCGCAAGAACAGAGCCTGCTATCTAATCAATTTTAGCAGCGATATTAAGTGCGAGGATCTAAGCGAGCATGGCTGGGGGGAGAGGCTAAATAGCTTTTTGCGCCTTAGCTTTGGCGGTGGGACAGATGTAGGCAAGGCACTAGAAAAAGGCGTGGAGATGATGAGCAAAGATGAGTTTGAAAAAAGTGATTTGCTAGTAATTAGCGATGGGGATTTTGGCGAGCTTAGCCAAAGAATCGTGGGCAAAATGGATAAGCAAAGAGAGCAAGAAAACCGCTTTTTCTTGCTAGACATTACAGAAAAATCAAAGGCTCTTGACTACTTTGATAAGCATTTTTTATATGATGGAAAAAATGTGAAAGTCTTAGGCGAGCTAGCTAGCGAAATTCGCTAAGGAATTCTGATTTTGCGTTTTTTGATATATTTACAAATTTTTTACAAAAAGGAAATACTATGAGTTTTTTTGATGAGTTATCATGTAAAATTGATGATTTTAAAGATTATCTTTCAAGATGTTTTGAACAAATAAGCGAAATAACACATGATAGAGTTATTTTCTTATTTGGTTTTACTGGTGCTGGCAAGGACATAGTTTTAGATATACTTGCTGGCAGAGAGTTTGATAGAGTTTACAAACCTACAACTGCAGAAATATTTAAAGAAACTGTAAAAGCTAAATATATGAATAAGGAGAAAAAATACAAAGTAATCAATACTGCTGGTTTATGGAATTTTGACGATGAAAAATTAGCCGATGCTGACTATGCAATGCAAGTAAAATGGAATATTATAAAAAATTTACATACAGGATTTGATTTTTGGAAAGATAAAATTTTAATTTTGTATATTTTTAATGCTAAAGACTATAATGAAGATGAAAAAGATAGGATAAAATTATAGGGAATGGTATAACCAAAGCTTGCAAAAGGCGCAAATTTTGATTTTACCGGTTGCAAGAGCGTATTTTGAGCGCAAAAAAGCCTTTGGCGAGTTTAAAAGGCTAAGCGATGATGAGCGGGGCATTCTTATTGAGGTAAAGTTTGCCTTTGATGATGAGCTGCTAAATCTAGTAAAGGCATGGATTCCTTATGTCAAAATCATAGAGCCAAAGCCACTAAATACTAAGCTTAAAAAGCTTTTAGAAGGCTATATAAAGAGCATTTGAGAGATTTTGGGAATTCTGGGGCAGAAAAATCTAGGGAATTCTAGAATTCCTAGAATAAAATCTAGAATTCCTAGAATTTATTCTAGGAATTCACAAAATCTTGCTAGTATCTTTGCGCTACAAGCAATTTAGTCTATTTGCACTTAGCTTTGGTCTTTTGATGCTTG